>DBHI01000144.1 GCA_002296125.1 Anaerolineales bacterium UBA832
AGCAGGTTGGTTGCGTCAGGTGCCAATTGCTATATATTTGCCTGATGTTGAACCTGGTCTTGCAATACGCATCATTTCGAAAATCGCTGATCGCGTATTGATTACTGTGGAAGCTTCACAGGAGTATTTGAAACACGTTAAGCTAGTTGTTACAGGTTATCCATTACGAACACAACTTACGAATGCTTTAACAATGTCACAGGATGAATCTAGGAGTGTGTTAGGTATAAAAAATAACAAAACTATTTTGATAGTTGGTGGAAGTCTTGGTGCAAGGAGTATTAATTTAGCGGCTTTAGAAGCTGGGCGTACTTGGGTAAGTGAGGGATTTCAAATTATACATGTTACTGGTAAATTAGGATGGATAGAGTCAGAAAAAATATGGACTGATTTAGATTCATTTACAAAATTAAACTATAAGTTATTTCCATATTTGTCAGATAAAATCGGGGTTGCTATGCGTGCATCAAACATTGTGGTTGCTCGTGCAGGTGCATCATGTCTTGGAGAGTTTCCTGCTTTTGGTTTGCCTGCAGTGTTGGTTCCTTATCCATATTCATGGAGTTATCAATATGCAAATGCACATATGCTGTGTGATCAGGGAGCTGCTATTTGTGTTGAAGATAATGACTTACCGATTGTTCTTAGACAAACAGTATCAAGACTGTTAAACAATGACTCTGAAATGATTGAATTTGGTAAGAATGCTAGACGATTTTCAAATATCGATGGTGCTGACAATATTGCAAACGAACTTAGATCTATGGTTTGTGGAGAGTCATTATGATTGCATTATCAGTTTTGTTTTGGATGTATCTTTTGTTATTTGGAATAATTGGTGCTTTAAGGGGTTGGGCAAAGGAATTGTTAGTATTATTTAGCTTGGTTCTTGCTTTGTTCCTTGATGCTGTGATAATAAAGTTTATACCAGGTGTTGCCACTTCTTTGGCATTACAAACGGAAATCACTCAATTTTCGGTGCGATCTCTTTTGTTTTTTCTTTTAGCATTTTTTGGTTACTCCACTCCAGTAGTGGCACCATTATTTGCTGATAAAGCTCGTAGAGAACGTTTGGAAGATATGCTTTTAGGACTCTTTCTAGGTGTAATTAACGGTTATTTGCTGATTGGAACAATCTGGCATTACTTGCACGTTTCCGGTTATCCTATTGCAGGTATATTTCCACCTGAATCTCAGAGTGTACTAGATATGTTAGATTATATGCCTCCTGAATTGGTTGGTCCACCATATATATATTTTGGTTTAGGAATTACTTTTATTTTTGTGATTGTTGTTTTTCTTTAATGGAGTTGATTTAATGATACTTGATCAACATATTCATCTGGTAGGCATTGGTGGTGCAGGATTATCTGCAATTGCTACTTTGCTGCTTGAAAAAGGTCATATAGTAAGTGGTTCGGATATTTGTGAATCCGAATCTCTTGCAAATTTAAGGGATATGGGCGCTGTTGTTTATATTGGTCATGAGGCATCTAATGTGAGAGATGCTGATCTCGTGTTAGCATCCTCTGCAATTGATACTGATAATCCTGAATTGCTTGAAGCTAGAGAGAAAAATATACAAATGATTAAACGTCAGGACTTAATTGGTGATTTGATGGCAGATAAAATAGGGTGTGCTGTTGCAGGTAGTCATGGTAAGACCACTACTACCGCTTTAATATCTTTTTGTCTGCTTGAATGTGGATTAGATCCTACTTTTATTGTAGGCGGTACTTTGAAGAATAATAGGATGAATGCTCGCTATGGTAGAGGTGAACCATTTGTCGTTGAGGCTGATGAATATGCTAAGATGTTTTTAGGATTGCGTCCTCAAGTGAGTATAATTAATAGCATGGATTTTGATCATCCTGACTGTTATGATGATCAATTGGAACTTGAAAATACCTATTGGGAATTTGTTAAGCTGATTCCTTTTGACGGTCAATTGATAGTTAATCAGGATGATGAACGGGCAAAGAGAATAGGTGATAAAGCCAGGGAATTGGGCATATCTGTGGTTACTTATGCTATTCACAATGATGCTGACTGGAGAGCTAAAAATATACAGATCAAAAATGGGATAGGTTGTCGTTTTTTATTAGTAAACAATGATGATCAGATTTGTCAAAATATAGATACTCAGCTTGTTGGTGACCATAATGTTATGAATATTTTAGCTTCTATAGCTGCTATTGATTTCTATGGAATAGATCTTCAGCAGGTAATAGATCCATTGCGAAGATTTGCAGGTGTGAAACGACGTTTTGAAATTAAAGGTGTCGAAGAAGGCGTTGTTGTTGTTGACGATTATGCACATCATCCTACAGCTATAAGATCTACTTTGAAAGCGGCACGCATGCAATTCCCAGATAGAAAATTGTGGGTTGTTTTTCAACCTCATACATATTCACGCGTTAACGAGTTTAAGTTAGAAATAGCAGATAGTTTTGAAGAAGCAGATCAAGTGATAATAACTGATATATATGGGTCTCGTGAGACAAATGATAGTCTAACATCATCATTGCAAATAGTAGAGTTAATGCATCATCCAAATGTGACTCATATGAGTTCTTATGATGAAATAGTCAAGTACCTTTTGTCTGAATTGGTTTCGGGCGACATAGTTATTACTTTGAATGCAGGTGATGGTTATATGGTTGGTGATCAGTTGTTAAGCATGTTATCCGATAAAAGTAATTTTTCTGATAGGCATTTTGGCTTATTATCTAATATTGGTAAAACATTAAAGAGTAATGAGATTATGGGTAAGTATACTTCTTCACGCATTGGTGGTGTGGCTGATTTTTTTGTGCAAGTAAACACTATTGATGATCTTGTAGAAGTCGTAAGTTATTGTTGGCAGTCAGATATACCAGTCTTAGTTCTTGGATCAGGTTCCAATGTTCTTTTTTCTGATTCAGGTTTTAGAGGATTAGTAGTGCACAATATGGCAAAGCAAATTGTCTTTGATGAGTCTGATTCATCTATTGTTGTGCGAGTTTCTTCTGGAACTATGTTGGCTGCATTAGCACGTACATGTATTAATCGTGGGTATGGGGGATTAGAATGGGCAGTTTCAGTGCCAGGTACAGTAGGTGGAGCATTATTTGGTAATGCCGGTGCCCATGGAGCAGATATGTCAGATAATATTGTTTTGGCTGATATCTTGCAACGCGGGAAAGGAATAAAGACCTGGACTATAGATGATTTGGGTTTAGATTATCGATTTAGTAAACTACAGGAAATAGATGAGGATTTTGTGATTTTAGAAGCTCAGTTTGAATTAGAGAGGGTTGCTGTAGATATACTCAGATTGAGGGCTAATGAATTTGTGGCTCATCGCAAAAACACACAGCCTCCTGGAGCCACTATAGGATCTATGTTTAAGAATCCACCAGGTAATCATGCTGGGCGTCTAATTGAAGATGCTGGGCTAAAAGGTTTTCGTATTGGTCAGGCAGAAATTTCTAAAGTGCATGCCAATTTTTTCGTAAATTTGGGAGAGGCAACTGCAATGGATGTTTTTGGACTAATTGAACATGCAGACAATGTTGTGGAAGAGAAGTTTGGTGTTAAGTTGGACTTAGAAATAAAATTAATTGGGGAATGGTTTGGATTAGGTATAAATAAATAATGACTACTGAAAAAATGCGTATAGGCATACTCTTTGGAGGAAGATCTGGTGAACACGAGGTATCATTAAGGTCTACTAGATCTGTACTCGAAGCAATTGATTATGATAAGTACATTGTTAGTCTCATTGGTATTACCAAGAATGGTAAATGGATTACTGGTGCAAAGTGTTTGGATGAATTGGAAAGAGGAGGAGAGTCAGTTAATTTGTTTTCCAATTGTTTGATTTTGCCATATTCTTCAAAGAATTCATTAGTGCATTTTGATGGTAATGTAAATAACAATAATCTTGACATAATTGATTTCGAGAACTTGGATGTGATTTTTCCTATTTTGCATGGTACGAATGGAGAAGATGGTTCTATACAAGGATTATTAGAAATTGCTGATTTACCATATGTAGGGTCTGGAGTGTTAGGTTCTTCAGTCGGCATGGATAAAATTCTGTTTAAGTCTGTAATGGAATCTCATGGACTACCAGTTGTACCTTCTTATTCATTTAATAGAAGTGTGTATTTGCGTAAATCCAATGAAATTGTTGCTGGTATTTTGGACAGACTTGATTTACCAGTGTTTATTAAGCCAGCTAATTTGGGATCGTCCGTAGGTATTAGTATGGCTAATGACAAAGATGAGCTTATATCTGGCATTGATGAAGCTTGTAAATGGGATCGGAGAATATTAGTTGAAAGACGGGTGGATGCTAGGGAGATTGAGGTAAGTGTTTTGGGTAATGATGAACCGCAAGTATCTGTTGCTGGTGAGATAGTGTCTAACAGTGATTTTTATGATTATGAGGCTAAGTATGTGTCTAGTTCTGCAGAACTTATTATTCCTGCTTCTATTACTCAAAATCAGTTAAGATCGGTGCAGGAAATGGCACTAGAAGCATATAAAGCGATAGATTGTTCAGGTATGGCGCGCGTTGATTTTTTACTTGACAATGTTTCTGGAGATTTATGGGTAAATGAATTAAACACTATTCCAGGATTTACAAGTATTAGTATGTATCCTAAGTTGTGGCAAGCATCAGGAGTTGAGTTTAGTGAGTTGATCGACATTCTTATTGAGTTGGCATTAGAAAGAAAGATACAGCGAGATAGTGTACATAGATCATTTGAGGTATTACATTGAGTATTTTACGTGCTTTTATTTTACCAATAACAAGGCGATTTATTGCATCTCAAACAGACTCTAACCATGTTGTCATGCCAATGGCACGTACACCAAGAGATTTGGATGAAGCTCGTAAAAAAAGAAATAGTAGAAATAGAAAGAGTTTTCCTAATTTGTTTAAAAATAAAACGAGTAGACGGATTTTTGTAAAACGATCATCTCCGATGAAGTCATTGAAGGTAACATTCTTTTTAGAAAAGATCGGATGGCGTATTGTTAGCTTTGGTATAGTTGGCTTGTGTGTACTGTCATTAGGATATATAACGACACAAGAAAAGTTTTTTATAGATTCAATTGAGTTGGTCAGCACAGAATATGTTCCAGGAGATGAAATATATAGACAATCTGGTGTTCATGGTATGAATATTTTTTGGATCGATCCAGTTCTAGTGCGTCATAATATTAGCAATATTCCAGGCATTGATGATGCTATGGTGGAGTTTGAATGGCCGTCAACTCTGTATATTCAAGTGATTGAAAGGGATCCGGTTGTTGTTTGGCAACAAGGAGGAGAGTCAGTTTGGGTTGATCAATATGGTGAAATTTTTCCTGCTAGAAAAAATTTAGAGTGGTTACTACCAATTGTAGTAGAGGATGAATCAAATACAATTGATGTAACTAAGAAAATACCGTTTGATGTTATCGAAGGAGCTATTCAATTGAAGGCATTGCGTCCTAACATAGAAATGTTACATTATGATGTAGGTCGTGGTTTATCTTATCAGGATGGTAGGAACTGGAGAGGGTATTTTGGCACAGGTAATAATATGGCAACAAAGTTGCTTGTGTATGAAACTTTAGTTGAAGATTTAATGATGCGTGGAGTGTGGCCAAAGATTGTGAGTGTTGTTGAACCGTCCACACCATTTCATAGAGAATAGGAAATAAATGAACTTAAATGTAAACAAGAAGGTGCGCTATGTCTAATACTAAATTGATTGCTGCAATTGATGTTGGTACAACAAAAGTTTGTGTATTGATTGCTGAATTATTAGATTCAAATGATTATGAAATAATTGGAGTGGGTGTTTCAGCATCTAAGGGACTTAAAAAGGGTGTTGTTGTTAATATGAATGAAGCCAAGACTGCCATTCGTGAAGCTGTCGAATCAGCAGAAAGGTCTGCTGGATATGAAGTTGACAGAGCATTTGTTAGTCTGGCAGGAGCTCATGTTGAGGCAGTTAACAGTCACGGTGTTGTTGGGATTTCGGGTGATAGCATCATTACACAAGATGATATTGACAGAGCACTGGATGCTGCTAGGGCAATTGTAATCCCGCATAATCGTGAAGTTCTGCATATTATTCCGCGCAACTTTATTGTGGATGGGCAAGAAGGTATTCGTATGCCTTTAGGAATGCATGGGTTTCGTCTAGAAGTTGAGGCTCATATTATCACTGCTGCAAGTACTACTGTTAAAAATTTGGCTCAGTGTATTGAAGATGCTGGTGTAGTGGTTGAACAATTTGTTTTGAATCCATTGGCATCTTCAGAGGCATCTTTAACGGATACAGAACGTGATTTGGGTGTAGTATCATGTGATATTGGTGGTGGTACTACTGATGTGGCAATATTTATTGAAGGTAATGTTTGGCATACTGCTGTTTTACCAGTAGGTGGGAATAATATTACTGCGGATGTGTCACATGGACTACGTTTACCTGCTTCTGCTGCTGAAGAAGTAAAAATTGCACATGGACATGCTTGTACGCAAGAAGTTGATAGTAGTGAAGTCTTCTTGGTAAGACCTTTTGGACATGAGCAAGCTATAGAGGTGAGTAGATCTGAATTGGCTAATGTTGTAGAAGCTAGAGCGGAGGAAATTTTTGATTTGTTACTTAAAGAGGTTAAAAGATCAGGTTATGATAGTTTGTTGCCTGCTGGTGTAGTATTGACTGGTGGTACGTCACGATTAGCAGGTTTTAGACAGCTAGCTACAGGATCTTTAGGTTTGCCTGTAAGAGTATCTGAGCCGACTAATTTGCGAGGACTTGTTGATCAGGTGCAGGGTCCAGAGTTTGCTACTAGTGTTGGATTGCTGAACTGGGCAGCAAGAGAATCTAGTACTTACGTTGGACTCAGTAGTTTAAATGGATATTCAGAAAATGGTAGTTTTGCAACTGGAAACAAATCTGGTCAAAGAATGTGGGGAGTAATTAAGGATTGGGCTAGCAGATTAGCTCCGTAGTATATTGAAAATAAATTAATCAAGGAAATAAAAAAACTGTAGAGAATGTTGTACGATCTGACGAGGCATGGTAAAACAATGGGATATTAGATACTAGCAGTTAGGAAAACAAATTAATATTATTTAGAAATTATTAGAAAAGGTGGTAGTTCAATGGAAATGGAACAAAGTAAAATGTCTAATATAGACAGTGATTCGCAGGAAGAACAATCAGGTTTTGTAGCTCCAAAGAAAAATGAAAACAATAATAATTTAGAGAGTGCATCTGATCTCTTGAGAATGGATTCAATGAAGGATAGGAGGCCAACACGAATGAAACCATCACCACAATCTGAAACATTTGCAAGAATAAAGGTCGTTGGTGTAGGCGGGGGAGGTACAAATGCAGTTAACCGTATGATTGCAGATGGATTGCAGGGAGTAGAATTTATTGCTGTAAATACTGATGCTCAGGCATTGCTTCAATCAGATGCAACTTGTCGTGTAAGAATTGGTCCTAAATTAACTCGTGGTTTGGGTGCAGGTGGTGATCCTGAGATTGGTGCTAAAGCTGCAGAAGAGTCTGCAGATGAATTGTGCGAGGTTCTAAAGGGCGCTGATATGATTTTTGTAACTGCTGGCATGGGAGGTGGTACTGGTACAGGTGCTGCTCCAGTTATAGCTCAGATTGCTAAGGATATGCGTACATTAACTATAGGAGTAGTTACTAGGCCATTTACATTTGAAGGATCTCGTAGGGCTCAACTTGCAGAGGATGGAATACAAAATTTAAAAAACAAGGCAGATACATTGATTGTTATTCCTAATGATAGGCTTTTACAGTTAGTTGATAAGGATGCATCTTTGTATGATTCCTTAAAGGAAGCTGATGGAGTATTGCATCAAGGTGTTCAAGGTATTTCAGAATTGATTACAGTGCCTGGATTGATTAATTTAGATTTTGCTGATGTTAAAGCAATTATGGCTGAAGGTGGTGCTGCTTTGATGGCTGTTGGTAGTGGATCAGGTGAGGATAGAGCTCGATTTGCATCAGAAGACGCTATTAATAGTCAGTTGTTGGATATTAGCATTGATGGAGCTAGAGGTATTTTGTTTAATGTTACAGGAGGATCAGATTTGAGTTTGTATGAAGTTAATCAAGCAGCAGCCATTATCAAAGAAACTGCACATCCTGATGTGAATTTAATATTTGGTGCAGTTATTGATCCTACTATGGGTGATGAAATTAGAATGACGGTTATTGCAACTGGATTTGATCGTGGTAGTAGTATGAGAACTAGAGCTATTGACTACTATGAAAAAATGACAGCAAAGGTTGATGGTGATTCTGGTAACAACCAAGAATCTGATGAAAATCAAAATCTTGATGTATCAGGCTCAGAAGAGACTGATTTGAGCGATGATTTAGAGATAGATACAATGAAATATGATGCAGAGTTTTTGGATAGATCTTTTGATCCGAGATCTTTAGATGTGCCAGCATTCTTACGACGTCGATCATAGTATAGTGAATCAGTGTTGTTTGTACTGCTGATTATGCTAGTTATTTATCTGCTAAATACACAAAGATTGTTGCGCATAGGTGGTATTACGTTAGTTTAGTTTGTAATATCTTTTGTTTGAAAAATAGAATAACAAAAATTTAAGGTTAAAAATTTTATGGATTAGCTTTGATAAACTGACAGTACATGATAGACTCATGTTTCTTACATTGTGAAAGAGGATTTTTTTGGAAAGAGGATTTTTTTGGGGAAATAAATGTTATGTCCTTTATGTGGTGCTAATAGATCTAGAGTTGTAGATACAGATCATGATTCCAGAGGAGGAACAAGGCGTAGGAGAGAATGTGATCAGTGTCAAGACAGATTTACCACATATGAGAGAGCGGTCAAGTCATTGCCATATCTAATTAAGCAGGATGGTCGTAGGGAAAATTTTGATAGGGAAAAATTGGAAAACGGTGTTAGAGTAGCATGTACTAAAAGACCCATTGCGAGTACTGACATTTCCAGATTAGTAGGAGAAGTTGAAAGTAAGTTGTTGGCTTTAGGGAAAAAGGAAATATCTAGTAGGGTTGTTGGTGATCTTGTTATAGAACGATTGAAATTGTTGGATCATATTGCATATATTCGTTACGCAATTGTTTATTTGGGACTAAGTGATTTACAGAGTGTTCGTGAAGAAATTGATAGGTTGTTGATTTAATATTATATAGGAGTGGGAAAATGAGTGATTCTAGTCATAAGAAACTAAATTCTAGATATAGTTATGATAATGAAAATATTATGGATAAAGTCAGACCAGAATATCATTTAAAGCCTGTTGAAACATTAACTGAGAATGCCAGAGTAGTTTTGGAAAAACGTTATTTGCGTAGAGGTGACGATGGAAATCCTATAGAAACTGTAGAGGAAATGTTTTGGAGGGTTGCTTATAATGTAGCTATAGCAGAACGTGATTTTGATGAAGATCCTGATCCTGTAGCAGAAGATTTTTATCAGATGTTAACCGAAATGAAATTTTTACCCAATTCGCCTACATTTACAGGTGCAGGTACTCCGTTAGGACAATTAGCTGCGTGTTTCGTTTTACCGATTAGTGATGATATGGGTGGCGATTCGGCAGGTATTTTTCAGACACTGCGTGATGCTGCATTGATACAGCAAACAGGAGGAGGTAATGGATTTTCTTTTTCTAAAATACGTGCAAGGGGATCTATAGTTAAATCATCAGCCGGTGAGGCAACCGGTCCAGTAGGATTTTTAAGAGTATATGACAGAGCATTTGGTGAGATAGCACAAGGTGGTACTCGTCGTGGTGCTAATATGGCTGTACTTCGAGTGGATCATCCAGATATATATGAATTCATTACATGTAAAACTGATGAGAATCAAATAACTAATTTTAATATTTCAGTTGGTATTACTGATGATTTTATGCAGGCAGTAGAAAATGACAGATCATTTGAATTGATTTGTCCACAAACAAAGACAGTGAAACAAACTGTCAACGCAAGAGATTTATTTAACACTATTGTGAAATATGCTCATCACAATGGTGAGCCTGGTGTATTGTTTTTAGATGCTGCTAACAGGCAGAATCCTTTACCTCATATGTATGACCTAGAATCTACTAATCCTTGTGGTGAACAATATTTAGGTCCTTATGAGAATTGTTGTCTAGGGTCCATTAATTTGGCTAAGCATCTAGGTGAAGATGGTAAAGTTGATTGGATTAGCTTGGCAAATACTGTAGCGTTATCAACCCGATTTTTAGATAATGTTGTAACAGCAAATGCCTACGTTAGTAATGTTCCACAATTACGGGAAGCTGCTATGCAGGCTAGGAGAATTGGTCTTGGCATTATGGGTTTGGGTGATATGATGTATCATGTAGGGATTCGTTATGGTTCTCAGGAAAGTGAGGAATTTGCTAGTCAACTTATGGAATTTGTGCGTTATCATTGTATGTTGACAAGTATTAAATTGTCTGAGGACAGAGGTCCATATCTGGCAATTAAGGGCAGTATTTATGATCCTGAGGATATGAATTGGCGTCCACCTAAACCAGTTAATGAATTTTCTAGAGATTTTGGTAGACCAAAGGTAGATTGGGATTCTGTAGTAAGTGGTATCAAACAGTATGGTATACGTAATGCTGCTCAAACTACAATAGCTCCAACAGGTACAATAGCTACTGTTGCAGGCTGTGAGGCTTATGGTTGTGAACCTGCTTTTGCACTTGCATACTTAAGACATGTCAATGATAAAGGTAAAGATTTACAGTTAGAATATGCAAGCCCTATGTTTGAGAAGGAGCTAATTTTAGCAGGATTGGATGAAAAACAGCGTAGTGACATCGTATCTAAGGTTCGACAGAGTGGTTCGTGTCAGAATGTTGATGAAGTTCCAGAACATATAAAAAATACTTTTGTAGTTTCGCAGGATATTACAGCCGAACAGCATGTTCGTATGCAGGCAGGTTTGCAAGCCTTTGTAGATAATAGTCTGTCAAAGACTTGTAATTTTCCTTCTGATGCAAAAGAGGAAGACGTAGCAGAAGCATACACATTAGGTTGGAAATTGGGATGTAAAGGATTGACTGTATATGTAACAGGAAGTCGACAAAAGGTTGTTTTGGAGACCAATGATACTGCTGATAATTCTACAAGCGAATCTGATGCTAAAGAAAATAGAGATGCTAGTGTAAATAATGGTTTAGATAAAAATGAAAAGCTTTTTCCAGAGACTAAGAAGTCTCGTCCTTCTAGATTAGATGGTGCTACATATATGGTAGATACTCCTATGGGGAAATCATTTGTGACTATTAATGAAAATGAGTCAGGAGAGCCTTTTGAAGCTTTTGTTAGTACTGCAAAAGCAGGGAGCGAGACGGCTGCTATATCCGAAGCAATAGGTCGTTTAATTTCATATGTGTTGCGTATTTCTTCTCCGGTATTGCCTAGTGATAGATTAAAGGAACTTGTTAGACAATTAGAGGGTATTGGAGGTAGTAGGTCATTAGGTTTTGGTCCAAATAGAGTTCGTTCTTTACCAGATGGAGTTGCTCGG
>DBHI01000089.1:0-11231 GCA_002296125.1 Anaerolineales bacterium UBA832
ACTTACTACAAAAGTGTTTAAGATCACAAGTAAGTACTTATATTAAACCACATCATTTCGTTGAGAAAACAATAACAATGAAGCAATGGTTTTCATATCCACTATGTCACCATTATTTATTTGTTGCATTAAAGACACTAACGGAACAATATGGACACTAATATTCTCATCATCATCTTGTGATAATGGTAAATAATCCAAATCCTTACCTAAAAACACATACATCTTTTCAGAAGAATATCCTGGTGCTAAATAAAATTGCCCCAAAGAGATTAAAGTATTAGGTAACATACCTATTTCTTCACGCAATTCACGCTTAGCACAATCAAATGAGGATTCTCCTTTATTTAATGTTCCAGCAGGAATTTCCATCAATACTTTTCCTGCAGGATGTCTATATTGTGAAACCATGTAAACATTATCATCATCATCTATTGGAATTATGGCTACACTTCCAGGATGTTCAATTGTTTCACGACTTAAGATCTGATCAGTACCTGATACTATCACATTATCATTCCTTAAATTAAATACTTTGCCTCGGTATATATATTTAGAAGATGTAATTTTATACATTACGCATCAACTCCAATATACAACTACCATCACAATAACCTACATGAAATCAGCAAAATATGATACTACCAAACGTGCATCATCAATTATATCCGTCTCTATTGGTAATTGATGTTCCACAGTAATACGTACAGTCAAATTAGAAGATGCCTCACGTATTTCATCAGGAAAACTAGGGTCCAATGCCACCTGTTCTAAATAAGCAAAAGCTGATTTACCGGTACGATCATTAGAATCTTTTTGCAAACAAGACCGAATCGCCCAACCTGCAGCTCTCCTTGCATGTACGCGCATCTTGCCTTCATTGCCAGATGACCTTGCAATAACAGCTAGATTCAACTCCTGATTAACTTTCCCAAATTCAAGCATATTTTATAAACATATTTTACCAGAGATAAATACTTATTTATACATATCATGTGGCATGACTACGTACAATAATGTATAGTTAGAATGTGAATCAAAACTACAATAATTTAAATGATCTGATAAAACTTGCTGAGTCAGGAGAAATAAAAGCTGCACTAGAAGGCTTAAGAATTTTTACTAAGAAGAATCCCAACAAATTAGAAGCATGGAAATGGCTTGCAGATTTATCAAATAATAATAAGGAAAGGTCAGCTGCTATAAGAAGAGCTCAATTACTTGCTCCTGGTGATAAATGGGTCATTCAGTCAAAAAAACAAAGCAAACTACCTGTTTTTAAACCTAATATTGATAAATCATTGCAAAAACACAATACAGACACAAAGAAACAACCAATCACAAATGAAACTCCAAACAACGATTGGGATAACAATAGTAATACTACAATTGATAAACCCAACAAAATCTCTACCCACAAGCCAACAAACTTAAGATTCGCTTCTCTTCAAAATCCAAAAAAACAGAAATCGAAATCTACACAAGGTACAACAAACAAGAATCAACAATTTGCCTGGCTTATTTGGATAGCAATCTTAATGAGTGTATCAGGTATTATCCTAATTTCAATAGCATGGTACATGAGATAAATAACGCAGAGTATCTTCTTACCATAAGAACCATATCCATTCCAATATCATTTTGATTTATCTAAATACATAGTCATGTAATTATAAGGAGTAATTATGTTTAACAGATCATTAAATCAAAAAAAGATTATCAGTTTATCAGCAATTTTAGTCACAACCATATATCTATATATAGCAATTATAGGGAACAACGATATCTATAGCTTGACTAGAGTACTATTTGGAAAAAATATAGGATGCAATTTGCAGGGTATAAATCTCAGCGAAATTACAAAACCGGAAACCAGCTTAGCAGGAGCTGACCTTGAATACGCAATTTTTGCAAATGCAAATATGAGTAATTCAAATTTCACAGGTGCATTTATGCGACATGCTATATTATCCGGTGCGAACCTACAAAATTCTACATTCAAAAATGCTGTACTCAATGACTCCGAATTAGTTAACACAGACTTCACAGGAGCAGATCTCAGTGGTGCACATTTAGCTAATGCTGACCTAACTGGCGCTACTGTAACAAAAGATCAACTCCAACAAGCAAGAACACTTACAGGTGCAACTATGCCAGATGGCACAAAGCATGAGTAAACTATAATTCAATCATTTACCCAAGCACTATCGCTAAGGTATTACTAATTCCTGACCAACAAAAATAATATTTGCATTTGCAATATTATTTTCATCAATTATTGATTGAACTGACACATTGTATAAAGAAGCTATTTGGAACAAGTAATCACCTGATTGAACAATATATTTGTTTGTCGTCAATTTTGCTAACGCTATAGATTCTGAAGAATCATTTGTATCGTTTTCAGTCGTACTAGATGTATCCAATACACCTTCATAATGAAAATGCGCTGTTTCACCAACATTACCATCTAATTTGGTGGTTGAAACAACATAATCACCCTCACCATCATATCTCACGGTAATTGACTGTACCCTGTCTGCATAATCATATTCCAGTGTAATACTAGATCCCGATCCACCTGAAACTAAACTTTCTATATCATTGGTTGCAATATGACCCACATGACCATCAACACTTGACCAAAAATCTATTCCTGTAGAAATTTTTGTTACTTCAATAGGAGCAGTACTATACATACGAATGGATGAAGCAGTGTCATGTCCTATCTGATTGTCCATGAAATCAGAGTCGGCAGTACCAAAAAACTCACTGTCACCACCATAATTTGGAAGTGTATACAGGTAAACTGCAGTATGTGGACCTACTCGTATTGAAGACACTGCATCATCACCTATAGCATTTCCTGATAGCAAAACATCATTTACTCTAATAACTTCTTCAATGCCAGTAAAATTAGCATGCTCATATAATTTAGCCCAAACCTGATAAATCTCTGCTGGACCTGATCCCACTTCACAAGCATCTCCTTGACTTGTACCCCATGTATTTTCTTGATAAGGATTATAAACAAGAGGACAATTATCACCATTGTCTGGAATACCATCAAAATCAACTGTAAGATCAGGAGAACACTTATCACCTCTTCCATCCTGATCTTCCAACACTACTAAACGTACTTCCTCACCTAACTTTGGTGCAGAGGTAAACTCCAATTTTGTTCCATCACTGCTCCAGCTATAATCAGTACCACTAGTCTTCAGAAATCCACCCACGTACACTCTGGTATTAGACTTGTCTGATGGTGCCCAAATAGGAACAAAAGTAGTGGTCCATTTGTCGCCATCACCTATTACAAATGCACTCACATTATCTAATTGATCAGCATTACTCACATATGGACAATTATCATTACTGTCAATAACTCCATCACTATCAGAATCTTTTTCAGCAGCACTGACTATACCAATCAATAATAATGTCCCAATAATTCCCAACAATAATGCCTGTAACAAGAAAACTAATTTATAAATTAAACTACTTTTAGATTGATTAACCATAATGTCACCCACTAAGTTTTAATATAATAAACTAATCAAACTAATCTTATAACATGTTTTTGAGAAATATTGAAGCACTAATTCTGGTAGCAAATAGTCTCTCACCTCAATCACATAGTATATCAATCGTATAGTAATAGTAAGAATAGAATCAACACACCAACCCTACTTTATGATTAAATTATGTTGTTTAAGAATTATTTGTTTACCCTTTTGCTCCTATTTATTGAGAGCTGGTAATTACCAGCTCTCAATGTTTTAAGTCACATGTGCGTTTGAAATTACAAAAATTTTTTGACCACAGTAAGATTAGTAATATACAATCGCTTATATAATATCTAAAATTATGATAAACAAATCAACAACAAAAAGCATTGTACATAATAGCACGGCAAAATCTGCTGGAATAATTATGCTTGCTTTTGTGTTGGCAAACATCATTGGCCTCATACGTCAAATTGTAATTAACAGAACTTTTGGAACCAGTCCAATACTAGATTCATACTTTGCTGCATTTAGAGTACCTGATTTGCTCTTCAATCTTGTTGCTGGAGGCGCTTTGGCATCCGCCTTTATTCCAACATTTACTGGTCTTATTACTGAAAACAAAACTAATGAAGCCTGGCGTCTAGCTAGTGCAGTATTAAATTGGTTGCTAATCATATCTATTGGTATAGCTACTATAACTAGTTTATATGCACCTTGGATAACAAAAACATTTTTAGCACCTGGATTTTCACCTGATCAAATCACTACTGTTGTAATCCTAATGCGACTCATGTTAATGTCTACAGTAATCTTTACAATTAGTGGGCTCATCATGGGTATACACCATTCTCACCACCATTTTCTTAGCCCAGCAATTGCTCCAATATTCTATAATCTTGGGATTACAGCTGGAGCCATTTTCTTAACTCCACAATGGGGTATTAGTGGTCTAGCATATGGTGTCATCGCTGGAGCAATTCTACACTGCGTCATACAACTACCTCAATTATTGAAATATTCATTAAGATATTCTTTCAATCTAGAAATATACAATAAGTCATTACGCACTATAGCAAAACTAATGATACCGAGAACAGTAGGATTATCAATATGGCAAATCAATTTTTGGATCAACACAACAATTTGTTCCGGATTACCATCCGGAAGTCTTTCAGCGCTAGTAATTGCATTTCAAGTCTTTACATTTCCACAAGCAGCCATTGCACAAGCAATTGCTACAGCAATATTCCCAAAATTCTCTAAACAAGCAGCCCTTAATCACACACATAAAATGCGTCAATCCCTGAATTCAAGCCTGAGGGGTGCATTCTATTTAGCAATTCCTGCAAGTGCTGGATTATATATGTTAGGCAAACCAATAATAGAACTATTGTTCCAAAACAATACGTTTTCTGCAAATTCTACAAGTATGGTAGTTTGGGCATTGAACTGGTACATATTAGGCCTCATAGCTCATACTGCTGTTGAGATCATTACAAGAGCATTCTATGCATTGAAAGACACATATACCCCAATGTTAATAGGTGGTTTGTCTATGATAATCAACGTCATTCTCAGTATTACCTTGTCACAACTATTTAGTCAAAACAACTGGTATCCTCATGGAGGTTTGGCTCTCGCTAATACAATTGCCACTTATATTGAAATGTCAATTCTAATTTGGATTATTCAATCAAAACTTAATGGTATCGGGATTGTCAAATTACTTAAAAGTATGATAAAAACAACTCTGGGAACTGTTGTGATGATAATATTTTTATACTTGTTACTCAATATATCACAATGGTCAATTATTATCACACTAGTGATAGGAATAATTATAGGACCAATGATTTTCTGGAGCACAACTGCAATTTGTGGCAGTCAACAATCACGTAAAATACCTACTATAGTCATACAGCAACTCAAAAACATAAAAACAGAAACATAAAGTTAATCATTGCTTTCGGTCTGTATTCCTATCTGAGACTCTGCTTTATCGAGCAAATCCTTACATCTTTGAGACAACATTTCACCTTGTTTATATAACTTTAAAGACTCATCAAGTGTAAGTTGACCTTGCTCTAATTTGTCTACTATAGATTCTAAGTCCGCTAACGCTGCTTCAAAATCCAACAAACCTGTTTGTTTCTCATCTGTCATAGGGTTCCTCCTCCAAAAATACATCAACCACTTCTACAATAATTTTACCTTTAGACATAACAATATCCAATAATTGACCTTTCTCAACCTCATTGCCATCTATAATTATCTTATCTGAATTTGAATCTACTACAATTGAATACCCTCTATTCAAAGTTTCAGTTGGCTTAAGACCTATTAGTGTATATACAAATCTATTTGCAGAAGATCTTTTCTCAACAATCAACTCGCGGATTCGGACTACAAACAAATCATATGTATGTACTAATCTATGACGTGCATGGTTGATAATGGTAACTGGAGAAAAAGCATTAAGCATGGCTTCCATTTCATCAACTTTCAACGAGTAGTTTTTTACCGTAGAATTAATTGCATCTTTAGCTCTTTCCATTTGTATATTTAGTTGTTGATATACCACACGATAATCAGGTGTCGCTAGTTCAGCTGCTGCCGATGGAGTAGGTGCTCTTACATCCGCAGCCAAATCAACTAAAGTTAAATCAGTCTCATGGCCTATACCTGCCACTATAGGAATAGTCATTTCGGCAACTGCCCTAACTACATTCTCGGCATTAAATGCAATCAAATCATCAGGACTCCCACCACCTCTACCTAATAAAATAACATCTGCACCAATTCCTTTAGCAACATCTAAAGCTTTAACAATTTCTTGTGGTGCCTCAACTCCTTGTACAACAGTAGAAATCAATTGAGTATTCGCAATAGGCCATCTTCTCTCAATAACATTTAACATATCATAATACGCTGCAGCATCTGGTGAAGTAACAATTAATATTCTTAGAGGAAATTCAGGCAATTGAATTTTTTTATCAGAATCAAACAAACCTTCTAGAGCAAGCTTCTCCTTTAGTACCTCTGTCTGCAACAAGGCATCCCCTGCTCCAATTGTTTGGATTGAGTTAACATAAAGTTGACACCTACCGCCTGCCTGATATAAAGAGACATTTCCTCGTAATATCACTTTGTCTCCATTTTCTGGTAAATAAACAGATCGCGTAGCTATACTACGCCAGACAACGCATTGAATCACAGATTTTGAATCTTTCAGCGAAAAATATATATGACCAGATTTAGGTCGGGAAACATTTGACAATTCACCTACTACATTAACATCCTGCATATAATGATCACTATCAATCAAATCCCGGACATATTGTGTCAACTCACTAACAGTCCAATGCAAATGTGCAAATCCGGAAGAAATATGCTTAATCATTGATTTTGACATTGTAAATTGATCATTATAAGATGTTAAACCACGACCACAAAGCTGTCAATTGAGCCACGGTCAATGCTATAATCAATATAACTTGAAATATAATCTAATTGGAGAATACTTTTGACAATCAAATTTGGTACTGATGGCTGGAGAGCGGTCATTGGCGATACATTTACATTCGGAAACTTACGTCTAGTAGCACAGGCAATAGCTGATGCAGTCAATTCGCCTGACTGGTTAGACAATGAACATTCTGATCATGATCCAAACTTAATCATAGTAGGATATGACACTAGATTTCTTTCTGATCGTTTTGCTAGAGAAGTAGCACGTGTGCTTGCAGGGAATGGGATAAAAGTGGCTCTAGCTCATGCAGATGCACCTACACCTGCTATTTCATATTCAATCATAGATCAAAAAGCAGCTGGAGCTGTAATGATAACTGCCTCTCACAATGCGCCTCGATATAATGGTATAAAAATCAAAGCTGCTTACGGAGGAAGTGCCCAAACAAGTCAATGTCGCAAAGTAGAATTATGTCTAAAAGATAACGAAACTAGAGCACGAGGTCCTAATCTTGTGGATTTTGAACAAGCAGTATCAAATGGAACCATAACAAGATTTAATCCTTTTCAACCTTATGCCAAGCATTTACATAAAATAATTGATATTGATAAAATTGCTAATCATTCCAATAGATTACATGTTATTGCAGACGCAATGTATGGATCAGGTAGAAGTTATTTGAAAAGCATTTTGGGTGGTACTGGTCTTGAAATCCTAGAAATACGTGGAGAAATGAACCCTGGATTTGGAGGAATTCACCCTGAACCTATCTTGAAATATCTAGGAGCAACCGCAAGTGCAATAGCCAATGGTCAGGGAGATTTAGCTATTATTACAGACGGAGATGCAGATAGAATTGGTATCATGGATAATCATGGTCAATTTGTTGACCCACACCGTATTATGTCCCTTTGTCTCCAATACTTGGTCACCAATAAACAACTTGACGGTACAATAGTCAAAACCGTATCAACTACACACATGCTTAATAGACAAGCAATAGAATACAACCTGCCAATAAAAGAAACTCCTGTGGGCTTCAATCACATCTCAAATTTGATGCTGAAAGAAAATGTCATAATTGGTGGCGAAGAGTCCGGAGGCATCAGTATAAACAATCATATTCCTGAAGGAGATGGTCTACTAATAGGATTACTAATATTAGAATTAATCGCAGAACATGCTACTCCAATTCATGATCTTGTAAATGATCTTCTAAATAAATTTGGTCCAATTGAATATATGAGAACTGACCTTCGATTAAATCACTCTGTTGAAAAAAATGATCTAGTTAATAAATTACACAATAATGCTCCAAATAAAATCGGCCATCTAGATATAATCGATATTCATACCAAAGATGGAATCAAATATATTACTGAAAATGATAACTGGCTATTGATACGACCAAGTGGTACAGAACCAGTGTTACGAATATACGCTGAAGGCAGAAGTGACAATGATATTAAAGCACTTATTGATTATGGTCACAAAATTGCTAAACACATCTAAATAAATTAACAAATTGATTGAACATTTTAAATTAATTTATCAGGTGCATATCAAAAATATGCACCTGATTTATTTTAAATAATCAAAAGGGAGCAATCTGTAATTCAATTACAAAACTTAACTTGCAAAACTACGTACTGATCTTGTCACGACAATAATTGATACCAAAATCAACATAACAACAACTAAAACAGGTAGTGCAACCTCATCAGCAAAACCGGTTTCTGGCAAAACCTCAGCAGCAGCTGGTACTGATGATTCTACAACACTCGATGTTTCTGATTCATTATTTAATACAGAAACAGTTTTATTGTCTGTTTGATTAGCAATCGAACTACTTGCTCGCTCAGATACAGACTCCTGTACATTAGTAACAGGTTCAGCTGGCACTATTGCCACATTATCAGTCTTTGCTTCAACTGAACTGGATTCTATATTTGAAGCAACCCTAGCCTGTTGTTCAACATCAGATGAGACAACTGCAGCAACCTGAGCCACTGAAGTAGCTTCTGCAAATACAGCTACTTGTGTATTACTTACATTAATCTCTGCTATCTGAGTAGCATTTGCACTAGCTTGCGCCGGTTTTATCTTAAAAGCATATAAGCCTAAAGAAATCAATCCTGCTACGAACAACCCTCCCAACGCAACTGAAGCTATAACAAACGACTTGTTTGAGGAATCTTCTTGATACTCCATGATACACCTCCCCTATAATGATTATTACAATCATCCTGCAACTTTTTCTACAAAACAACTAATTTCAGAAAGACTATCCTTTCCGAATGCCTCTGGATGACTGCACCAGGGCAACTGCTGGGGAAGCAATAGCCGATATTGTACACTCTAAACAAGATATTGCAAGTCAATTCATTATAATTAAATTAACTGATATATACCAACATACCCCAGCAAACCAAGTGTTAAGCTAATAAAAACGATGCAATATTGATGCCATAATACAAATTTTTCTTATAATTGTCGTATATGTACACATTGTTATCTACATATCTACAGTATGATCTAACACTGTTAACAGTAATAGCTACAACTGCAGGTATTGAAATAAATGCCAACAATCAAAGAGATAGTGCAATCGAACTAGCTGAACTCATGCAAAATCCTAACAATCTTGCTATTAACTGTGCAGGAATTGGACAAGAAGCACATAAAATATTGAAGACTATTAATTCTTCTAATGGGCGCATGACAGTTTCATCTATACATAGAAATTTTGGAGCTATAAGACCATTAGGACCAGAAGCAATAAAACGCGAACAGCCCCAACTAGATCCTGCTAATTCTGTAGAAACACTATGGTATCATGGATTAATTGGTAGAGCTTTTGATGATCACAAAGATGCACAAGAATATTATTATATTCCATCTGAATTAAGACCACTACTCCCTCATCCAAAACAAAAAATGATAATGAATAACTCTATTTATTCGATAGCATCTAAAAAACAAGACATTATATTAGCAAAAACAACATTAGTAGATGATATATGTACTACATTAGCATTTTTACGTAACTGGAATAAAACTAAAGAATATCTTTTAAGTAACTACATGAACAGCCCTATAAACAGACTATATCCATATCTTCATCATCCTAAAATTTTACCCATGACAGTTACATTATTACAAGAATTAGGCTGTTGGTCTGAATCATCAGGTATTTTATCTTCAGAAAACATTCGTAAATTGTTAAATGATTCAAGAGCCCAACAACTATATACACTAGCAACCACTTGGTATCAATCATATAAATGGATAGACCTCTTTTCAGTACCTAAATTACAATTTAATGATTTCAGCTCAATTCGCACAAACTCACAGTCAGTAAGGAAATATATACTAAGCAAATTAGAACAATGTGAAGGTAATCAATGGATCAATCTTGAAAAATTTATTGATAATATCCATGGAAATGATCCTGATTTTCAAAGAGTTTCAGGAGATTATGAATCATGGTACATCGTAGATCAGAGCACAGACAAGCCACTAATTGGATTCAAAAACTGGCATAACATAGAGGGTGCATTAATTAGACACATGATTACACATACTTTGCACATAATGGGAATGATTGACATTACTAACAACAAAGAACTATTTAGACTAAATAAAATGTTTGGTCAATTCATGAATAATAAACCTTGGTCAATAAACGACTCTGAAGAATTTCTCGCGATTAATGACGAAGGATTAATAACTGCATTTTGTTCAAGTAATCGTGCTGATCGATATTTAGCATCCAGATTAGGCACATGGGAAAAAACTAGAGATAAGAATATATACAGATATCGTATATGTGCAAATAAATTGTCCACAGCAATTGATCAAGGATTTTCAGCTAATCAAATTTGTTCATTTTTACAAAGATCAACCAATCAACAAATCCCTCATACAATAATAAAAGCCATACAAGAATGGGCTAACAATAATACATCAGCAACGCTTAGTAAAGTAACAATTATCACCTTTAATTCTGTAACAACTCTTAAAAAGTTTCTTAACTCACCTCAAACCAAGAAATATGTAGATGAACAGATAGGACCATTAACAGTACAAGTAAGATACAACAATAGTAAGAAACTATATGATGCTATGATGAAAATAGGTATTCTATTGGAAGATTAATTTTACCCAACAGAAATATATTAATCCCCCCGCCGCGACTCGAACGCGGGACTTCTTGCTCCGGAGGCAAGTGCTCTATCCACTGAGCTACAGGG
>DBHI01000089.1:11555-17864 GCA_002296125.1 Anaerolineales bacterium UBA832
TGCTCTATCCACTGAGCTACAGGGGCTAATTTGATTCTTCCATACGCGTCATTACTACAAATTTATCTGCAATTTACTCATAAAATTAACTAAAACAGCCCAACGAGAAGCTAATCGTACCAAAGGAGTTGACCTCTTAATATCGTAACGAGCATGTTCCAATTTATCAATGAATTGGTCAGATGATTTAAATGATTCCATTAACATTGTAGATCGACCAACTTCATAATAAGTATGAGCATCTGAACCAACTGTTGATAACAGATCATGTGACTTAGCAAACATATGTGCTTTCCGATTCATTGATGAACTTAAAGTACGTGAATTAAAAACCTCTATACCATCTACGTAAGGCGCAACCAATTCCAAATCGTGATCTGCCCAAAAACCCCTACGATGATAATCAAAGGGATGAGGTACAATAACAACTGATCCCTGCTTTCTACAGAGTTCAATAGTATCAATTGGATGTAGGTCTGATGGAATTTCACTCTGAATAAACAGAACTAACAATTCACCTTTTGTGGTCATTACCTCTACACCTGGAATAATTAATTCTGGTAGATTCATTGCCATATCTAAAGCACCTCTTACTTCATTATGATCAGTAACACACAAACGATCAATACCCTTCTTACAAGCTTCATCAACAAGTCGCTTAGGGTCCATTAAACAATCATTAGAATAATTAGTATGACAATGTGTTTCTACTTTAATATTGTTCATCACTTTTGTCTACAATAAATGCTATTCCTATAACAAGATGGTAAAATTACTGTATTACATATTAAGTAAATCATATAACAATAATGTTTATAAAACAAAGAGAATACATATTTATTGGATTAACAGTTATGATATGTTCGATAATGTTATTCTACATTGCAACAAAATATACATTTTACATTCCAGTCATAGCTAACACACTGTTCATACTATTATTGATTCCTTTGATTGGAGCCCTAGCATTCATATTAGCAAGTCTAATTGCCTATCTATATTTACTACAAACCATTTATCAACAAACGACATTATTGCTTGCTAAACTTCAAAAGCTATCTAAAACAGTACATTTAAACTCTACTGAACAATCCAAAAGATTTGACGGTTATTTACATAATATTAGCCAAATATTACACATACCAACCAATATACTAGACATTATCAAAAGACAAATTAGTAGAATAGTATAAGATAACATGTTTAAAAATACACAAAAACAGACCACAATTTTATCAGGTATTATAGGTGCAATATTCGCCATATGGTTAATTAATCTCATTAATGAAAAAAATAAAGATGAGTACGACAATATAAAAATGACACCAAAAAACATCCTGAACTTAGCTATGGAATTAATAAAGACAGTAAGAAATTTTCTCTACACTATGGATAACAAATGACTGTCAACAACTGGAATATATCCAAACCAACTCCTTCAATATTAAGTGATCATGACGTCTACTTAGATGGAGACGAACTTAAAAACAAGAAAGTAGCTCTGATGGTAACTGGTGGAATTGCAGCAATGAAATCACCTTTAATTGTTCGTGCACTAAGAAAAAAAGGTGCTGTAGTAACAGTATTCACATCTAAAGAATCTCTAAAATATACTACTATTGATGCATTAGAATGGAGCTCTGATAACCAGGTGATCAGTACACTAACCCCAGCATCTGAACACCTTAACAACAATCAACCATTTGATGTATATTTGATTGCTCCTGCAACCTATAATACTATCAACAAAATTGCTTGTGGAATAGCGGATAATTCTGTTACTACTGCATTAGCAGTAGGTATTGGTGCCATGGAACAGGGAAAATCTCAAATAATCATTACACCTACTACACATGGAATGCTACACAATTCATTACTAACAAAATCACTGCAACGACTCAAAAAAATGGGTGCTCATATTATCAAACCTCGGGACGAAGACGGAAAACATAAACTACCTGATGAAAAACAAATAGTAACTGAAGTGATCCGTACAACAAGTAATTCGCCTTTAAGAAACATACCCTTAATTGTTACAGGCGGTCCTATTCCATCTCCTATAGATGATGTAAGAGAACTATCAAATATATTTACTGGGCAATTAGGATCTATAATTGCAGTAGAATTATATAAGCAAGGTGCAGATGTAATACTAGTACAAGGACCAAAAACAGTACAATCCCCTGATTTTCTACCAACTATTACTACTGATACAGTAAATGACTATATAAATACAATTACATTGATGTTAACGGAAAAACAATATTATGCAGGAATATTTAGTGCAGCAGTAGCTGATTTCCAACCAACGACAAAACTATCAGGCAAAATATCAAGCAGTAAAAAAATCTCAATAAATTTTCAGCCAACTCAAAAACTTATATCTATCATCAAAAATCAATTTCCCGATCTATACATGATTTCATTTAAATATGAACATAATATTTCACATACAAAACTAATCTCAAAAGTCAACACACGTATTAAAGAAGGATATCCTGCAATAATAGCTAACTCTGGTAATGACAAAAGTGAGATGGATGAACAAGTTGCCTACCTTGTAACTAACAAATCAAATAAAACACAAAAAGCCGTAGGAAAACTATCTATTGCCAAAATGATAATCTCTCACCTTGAAGAACAAATACGGTCAAGATAAAAACTATATGTCAAAATATATTGTATGTCTAACTTTTGATTTCGATGTAATGTCAGGCCACATTGCACGTGGTAGAATCACACCAACACCAATATCTCGTGGAGAATTCGGCATTATAGGAGCACAACGAATAGTATCCTTACTAAAAAAATATGACATTACATCAACATGGTTTATTCCTGGATTTACCATTGAAACTTATCCACAAATTTGTAAAGAGGTTGTGAAGCATGGACATGAAATTGCTCATCATGGATGGACACATGTGCCACCTGGATCAATGAATCGTGACCAAGAAGAGTCTGAAATAATTCGAGCTAATGAGGCTATAATGAACCTTTGCGGACAAAGTGCACAAGGTTATCGATCTCCAGCATGGGACTTAAGTCCTAACACTCTAGAACTTTTAATAAAACACAATTTTTATTATGAAAGTTCAATGATGGGTCATGACTACTTACCTTATCGCGTGCGCCAAAATGATGTGATAAATTTACAAAAAGCAATGCAATTTGGTAATAAAACGTCATTAATCGAAATGCCAATAAGCTGGTCACAAGATGACCATCCGCACTTTGAAATGAGAAATGATCTCAACAGATCAGGTCATCGTAATGCAAACAGCGTACTTGAAAATTGGATAGATGATTTCATATACATGACACAAATTACAAATTGGGGCATCATTACATACACGTGCCATCCTTATGTAATTGGAAGAGGACATCGTATGCTAATGCTAGAAAGATTGATCACAAAACTCAAAGAGTTAGGGGCATCATTTATGCGAATGGATGCAGCTGCCAATATATACGACAATCTAGAACCATTACAAACACAAACTAAATACTAATCAAATCTTCATCAACAATAGAAGGTACACTTTTTAGACCTTGACCAGTTACTGACTTAGAGGCTAATTGAATCGCTAATTTAGAGGCTAAATTCACATTATTAGTATAATTATAAAGTATAAAAAATGCTGAAGCAAAAACATCTCCTGCCCCTGTAGAATCAACCAAGTGCATTTTAGGTGCCGCAAATGAAAACTTGCTAGATCCTTCATAAATCGTCACACCATTTTCAGCTTCGGTTACTATTAACATATGCACAATTTCAACAAGCTTGTCAATATAATCCCAATCACCTTCAACATCCTCGATACTCAATACTACAACATCTACTTCTGAAAGATCAGACAATCTATCAGAAAAATCACTTCTAAAAACCCTTCCCTTATCATCAAATTGACGCAACCATCCCTGTAAAGTCACGCCAACAAATGTATTCGTAAGCTGATGAACTATTGACTGATCTACATCATTAATCAATGGGCCAATATGTACAATGGGGGCTGACAACCAATGATTTGGAATACTATCAAACCGCAAGGTAGAACACCTACTTTTTAAATATTGGATTCGACCATTATCTGTATATATGTTTTCAAATTCAATGAGTCTATCTGAATGTTGTTTAAAAATACATATTCCTTTATCTTCTAAGAAAGACACATCCAAACATGGATTTATAGCTGATACGACACCTACTTTCAAACCAAATGCAGCAGCCATTATTGCACTATATGATGCCGTACCTCCAAGAGAAAATGTTTCACCACAAACATCCCTAGTAATGTTACCTATGATTAAATAATCTATAGAACAATCTAGAGGTGAAAGGTTAACTACTGTCATTACATATCCAATTAAACTCAGTTATTGTAATTTGACTATAGTCGTATAATCGAAGCTAACTAATTCCTTGTATAAATTTCCTAGCCATCCTACGTGCTTCATCATCAGTATATTGTACAGGCGGTGTTTTCATAAAATAAGCAGAAGCTTCAGTTAAAGGTCCTGCAATCCCTCTATCTAAAGCTATCTTTGCAAAGCGAACCGCATCAATTACTACTCCAGCCGAATTTGGAGAATCCCATACCTCCAACTTCAATTCAATATTTAACGGAACATCTCCGAAAGAATGACCTTCCATCCGAATATGACACCATTTTCTATCGGTCAGCCATGGTATATAATCACTAGGTCCCACATGTACATTATCATCTCCCAAATCATATGGCAATTGACTAGTTACAGCTCTAGTCTTAGATCGTTTTTTTGATTCTAATCTATCCCTGTCAAGCATGTTATAAAAATCCATATTACCACCAAAATTAAGTTGATATGTCCTGTCAAGATGTACACCACGATCCTTAAACAAATTAGCCAATACCCTATGTGTAATAGTTGCCCCTACTTGACTCTTGATATCATCACCAATAATTGGAAGACCACGAGCAATAAACCTTTCAGACCAATAATCTTGGCTTGCAATAAAAACTGGTACACAATTAACAAAAGCACATCCACTTTCTAATATGTGCTCTACATACCATTTTGTCGCCATCTCTGAACCCACTGGCAAATAACTTACTACTACATCCGTACGTGTATCTTTTAAAATTTGCGTAATATCATCAGTTGGACCTTGTGCTTTTTTAACTACATCACCTAAATACTTTCCTAAACCATCGTGTGTCATTCCTCGATTAACAATAACACCCAAATTATCAACATCAGCAAATTTCTTGGTATTATTAGGTTCAGCCCAAATTGCCTCCCCTAAGTCAAAACCCACTTTACCCTCAACAACATCAAATGCCGCTGAAAAAACAATATCCTTAATATGATAACCTCCTAGATTAACATTCATTAAACCAGGTACTTCTACATCATCCGTAGAGTTCTTATAGTATTCAACACCTTGAACAAATGATGAAGCACAGTTTCCTACACCTATTATTGCAACTCTTACTTGATCAGTTTGATTGGTCATAATACTTTCACTCCTAATAATTGTATAAGATGATCACTACATATGAACATAATGAGTCCAATAAACCGTTATCTTCTTCTAGATCCTCTATTATCAGATCTATTTTTTGATCTCCCTCCTCCACTACCACGACTATTTCTACCGCTGGAACGAGGTTTACGGGGTTTATCACGTTCTCTAGCTTCTTCAAGACTCCAACCTTCCAAAACAGCCTGTCTAGATAAACGAATCTTACCATTCGTATCTACATCAGTAACCATGACGGTTAATTCTTCTCCAACCTTAGCAACATCCTCTACTTTTTCAACACGAAAATCAGCTAATTGACTAATATGAACTAAACCATCACTACCTGGAATTATTTCCACAAACGCTCCAAAAGGCTCTATACGTACAACTTTACCAGTATAAATACGACCTATCTCTGCACTTTCTGTCAAAGCTTCCACACGTGCACGTGCTTCCTCAGCTGATGGTCCTTCAGGAGCTGCTATGAACACACGTCCATCATCTTGGACATCAATTTTAGCACCTGTTTCTTCTTGCAATGCACGAATCGTCTTACCACCTGGACCAATAACTGCTCCAATTTTGTCGTCTGGTACAGTTACCACTATCATACGAGGAGCATATGGTGACATCTCTTCTCTAGGAACACTAATATGATCGGTCATTACTCCTAAGATTTGCAAACGAGCATCCCGAGCCTGCAATAATGCCTCCTCCATAATTTCAGCAGTGATACCTGTAATCTTTATGTCCATTTGCAATGCAGTAATACCGCTATCAGTACCTGCAACTTTAAAATCCAT
>DBHI01000089.1:18180-23712 GCA_002296125.1 Anaerolineales bacterium UBA832
GCAACTTTAAAATCCATATCTCCCAAATGATCTTCCATACCCTGTATATCAGTTAAAATTACATAACGATCATCCTGTTTCACCAGTCCCATTGCAATACCTCCAACAGGCTTCTTTATAGGAACACCTGCATCCATTAATGCCAATGTAGATCCACAAACTGATGCCATTGAAGTCGAACCATTAGAAGACAATACTTCAGAAACTACTCGTAAACTATATGCAAAGTCATCTTGATCAGGCAAAACAGCTCTTAAAGCCGTTTCAGCTAATGCACCATGACCAATTTCACGACGTTTAGGACCTCTCATAAATCCTGTCTCTCCTACACTATATGGAGGAAAATTATAATGATGCATATAACGTTTTTCATCTATCGGAGAAAGAGTATCTAACATTTGTGCTTCACGAGGTGTACCCAAAGTAGCAAAACTCAATACTTGTGTTTCACCTCTAGTAAACAATCCTGATCCGTGAGCTCTAGGACTAATGCTTGTTTCAGCTGCCAGAGAACGCACATCAGTTAATGAACGACCATCTGGACGAACACCGTCCAAGATACGGTCCCTAATCTTACTTTTTACTATAGTCCCAAAACATGTCTTAACATCTTTAGAATCTATCTCTTCATTACTTTCATAACCTACCAACAAATCATTTAACAAATCGTCTAGCATGGTATCTCGTGTTTTTTTATCAAGATTACTCTCTAAGACAGATGCCACTTTTTCGTCCATTTTTTCTAAAATTTCATTCTGTAATACATCATCTACAGTAAATTTCTCATAATCATTCCTTTTTGGCTTACCAACTGCATTGGCCATCTCCTCCTGGGCATCAATAAAAGGCAGCAATGATTCATGACCAAACTTTAAAGCATCTATCATGATTTCTTCCGATATTTGATCAGCACCACACTCAACCATCAAAATTGCATCTCTAGTACCTGCTATCCGCAAATCCAGTGATGATTCATTTATTTGAGAAAAAGTTGGATTAACTACAAATTCATCATCAATCATACCAACACGCACTGCACCTATAGGACCATCATATGGACTTACACCAAAAGGTATATCAGAAACTGTCAAAGCTGCACTAGCACCAACAATACCTAGAATGTCAGGCTGAACTTCACCATCCACTGACAATGCTGTAACTATAATTTGGACTTCATTACGTAAATCTTTTGGAAAAAGTGGACGCAAAGGTCTATCCGTTAATCTACAAGTCAAGATAGCACCTTCGCTAGCACGACCTTCTCTCCTAAAAAATGATCCTGGGATTCTACCTGCTGCATATAATTTTTCTTCAAAATCTACACTCAATGGAAAAAAATCTATACCCGGACGAACACTGGCTGACATTGTTGCAGTAGCTAATAACATCGTTTCCCCTTGAGTTATTGTTACTGCACCACCTGCCAATCCCGCTAATTTACCTGTTTCTAAACTAATTTCTTGCCCACCTACAATACACTTGAATTGTTGTACTTGAGACATAAAAAGACCTCCCTGAAAAAGATGTAAATATCTTTTTCAATCATTATTGTTATATATATAAAATATTTCCGAAAATAGAGGTCAGGGACTGGAAACAGGAAGGGAAGTTTTTCTAAATAATCTTCCCGTGCTATATCCAATGCCTCACCAGACAATTCGGATCTCACTTATTTAATCATTATCTATCTATTATTATGCAATACATACTCCTATCTATTAATTTGTTCCAAGGTTTAAAATTTTACTAATGACGTAAACCTAAAGTATTAACAATTTCAGCATATTTGTCAGGCTGCTTACGTCTCATGTAATTTAGATGTCTTCTACGTTGTCCTACTAATATCAACAAACCACGTCTTGAATGTTCATCCTTCTTATGCTCTCGCAAATGCTCAGTTAAATATTCAATCCTACTAGTAAGAAGCGCTATCTGCACCTCAGGAGAACCTGTATCATTAGAATCTCGTTGAAATTGTCTAATAATATCTTGTTTTGCATCTTTTGATAATGTCATGACATATCCTTTATCATTTGTCGCCATCTAACAAGCATCATCACGTTTTCCATGCTCAGTAGAGGCCTAGTCAATAGAGCAAAATTATACCATACGAGTAAAAATACTCTAATACTAAAATTAGTAAGTGGATTTACTTTAATATGCTTTAGCAAAATAAGCTTTTTCAATTGCATCTTTATCACAGTAAATACATGTACCTTTATTACCTTCTGAACTAGATACTGGTATACATCTACTTGTCGCTTTTGTCTCATTTTTTATAGCTATTTCACATGATGCATCTCCACACCACCATGCCAAAGCAAAACCCTCTGATACTATTTCTTGAAAGTGTTTATAATCATCTGGTTCATGAGTATTGCTATCACGAAAATTGGTAGCTCTTTTTAAGAGCGCCTCTTGAATCTCAACTAATAGATTGCTTACTGATTTAACCACTGAATCGGTAGAGACAACCTGCTTGCCTAGCTTACCTACTATGTCCCTCCTAGCAACAACAACGGATTTGTTAACAACATCTTTTGGTCCAACCTCAATACGCAATGGTACCCCGCGCAGCTCCCAATAGTGAAACTTATGTCCAGGAGTTAGTTCTTCTCTATCATCAATTTTGACCCTTATATCATTGTCAATTAACAGCCTATTCAAATTATCCACTGATTCAAGTACACTAGCTTTTTGATCAGCATCACGATAAATTGGTATTATTATTACCTGAAAAGGTGCAAGTCTAGGAGGCAAAATAAGGCCATAATCATCACCATGTGTCATAATCATAGCACCTATAAATCTAGTTGATAATCCCCAGGAAGTAGTCCAACAATATTGCATTTCATTTTTCTTATCGAGATATTGGATATCAAATGCCTTAGCAAAATTCTGTCCTAAATTATGTGATGTGCCCGCTTGAAGAGCTTTCTTATCACCCATCATAGCTTCTATGCTATAAGTAACATCCGCTCCAGGAAATTTCTCTGAATCACTCTTCCTACCAAAAAAAGGATCTATAGCTGCTTCATTACGGGCAAAATCTCTATATACCTCTAGCATCTGTAGCGTCTCTTGTTCAGCTTCATCATATGTAGCATGTGCAGTATGTCCTTCTTGCCACCAAAACTCTAAAGTACGCAAAAATAATTTAGTGCGTAATTCCCACCGAACAACACTATTCCACAAATTAATCAACAATGGTAAATCTCTATAAGATTTAATCCACTTGGAATAAGTATGCCCAATAATAGTTTCTGATGTTGGTCGCACAATCAAAGGCTCTTCTAGTTGCTTACCACCTCCAATAGTAACTACTGCTAATTCAGGAGAAAACCCCTCAACATGTGAAGTCTCACGATCAATAAAACTCTTTGGTATAAACATTGGAAATCCCGCATTAAGATGTCCAGTAGCTTTAAATCTTTTATCTAAAGCCTGTTGCATATTTTCCCAGAGTGTCCATCCATAAGGTTTGACTATCATAGTACCTCTAGCAGGACCATAATCAGCCAAATCAGCACGTACAACCAGCGTGTTGTACCAAGCATTAAAATCTTCTGAACGTGATGGTAATGTGTTTTTAGACATTTTTTAAATTAATTGATTGTCTAGATTATTATCTAACAACTTTCACTACACAATCTAGACATGATTACTCCTAGGTTTTATCCAACTTCTTCAAAACCTTTAAAGACTTTTCAACACTATCTACAGCATGTATTAACATTTTGTGACTTTCTTCTACATAATTATCCTGTTCCACAACAGTATTAACAACATCAAACCAAGTTTTACCAACTACAATCAGAGGCTTTCTTGATATCTCTTCACACTGCATGAAACCCCATGCATAAGCGATTTCTAATAATGTTCCAATTCCCCCAGGCATTGCAATCATTGCACTACATTTTTCAACTAAATGATGTAAACGACCACGTAGATCACTATAGCGAATTTCCTCAGTCACCCATTGATTAACCTGTAATCCAGGAACCATATTTTCTATTTGATCACAACTTACACCTATTACATGTCCACCTGTTTCACTGGCGCCACGACTTACTGCCTCCATCACACCTCTATATGCACCAGTAGACACAATAAATCCAGCATCTGCTAGCATACTACCTAACTTACGGGACTCACTGTATTCCTCACTACCATCCTGAGGCCTGGAAGATCCAAATACAACTACAATCTCTTTATCCATAACATTAGTTTACCATAGCATAAACAGAAATCACATTTTACATTTTAATTGATTTGGATCCAATAGTATAATAGTAAAGATAATCAAGAAAATATACTAAATATTTATAGGAAAACTTTAATGAAAGTTACTAAAGAAGAAGCATTTGAATACCATAGTAAAAACAGACCAGGCAAAATAGAAGTAGTTGCAAGTAAACCATTAGCAACACAACGTGATCTTTCACTAGCTTATACTCCTGGAGTTGCCGACGTTGTACAAGCTATAGCTGAACAAAACGAAACAGCTTACTCATTTACAGCAAAGGCCAATCTTGTAGCAGTAATATCTAATGGTACTGCAATATTAGGATTAGGAAACTTGGGTGCGTTAGCATCTAAACCTGTCATGGAAGGTAAAGGTGTTTTATTCAAACAATTTGCAGATATAGATGTTTTTGATATAGAAATTGATACACAAGACACAGACAAATTAATTGAGACAATCCATGCAATCAGTCCTACATTTGGCGGAATCAACTTAGAAGATATCAAATCACCTGAATGTTTCGAGATTGAACAACGTCTAACTGAGTTATTAGATATTCCAGTCTTCCATGATGATCAGCATGGTACTGCCATCATTTCCGGAGCCGCTCTAATCAATGCTCTTAAATTGACCGGAAAACGAGCCGAAGAAATAAAAGTAGTTGTATCAGGTGCAGGTGCAAGTGCAATTTCCTGCTCTGATTTTTACGTCACTTTAGGAGTAAAACCTGAAAACATTCTAATGGTTGATTCTCAAGGAGTAATTTTTACTGGTAGAGAGAAGGGGATGAACAAATTTAAGGAACGATTTGCAATAGATACCAATCGTCGTACACTTTCAGATGCAATAGATGGGTCTGATCTCTTTTTAGGACTTTCAATAGCAGACATATTAACAGTAGATATGATCAAAACAATGGGAGATCAACCTATAATTTTTGCGATGGCCAACCCAAATCCAGAAATAAATTATGAGCTAGCAAGAAAAACCCGGCCTGACGCCCTAGTAGCAACTGGACGTAGTGACTATCCAAACCAAATAAATAATGTATTAGGATTTCCATTTATATTTCGTGGTGCATTAGACGTAGGGGCACGAAATATAAACACTTCGATGAAAATCGCAGCCACAAAAGCGTTGGCCAGTTTAACTCACGAGGATGTACCAGATAGTGTCCTAAAAGCATACAACCTAAAGTCACTCTCATTTGGGCCAGAGTACTTGATTCCCAAACCATTTGATCCTAGAGTATTAATTTGGGAAAGTGCAGCTGTTGCAGAAGCAGC
>DBHI01000111.1 GCA_002296125.1 Anaerolineales bacterium UBA832
GAAACTCCGGTAAATGTGATTATAAAACCGATGGGGGGAACTGAAATCTCTGGGACGGTTTCAAATTCTGCTCCTTGGGAGTATTACATCGGAAGTGGTATAAATACTAATTTGATAATAACTGCCGGAAGTTTGGATGGAAACCCTTATAACAATAAAGGATTTATAATCGAATCTGAAGACCTTACATATGTTTCAGCAAGGCTATTCGCTGGAAGTTATTACCAAGCCGGAGGAATAGTAAGTAAAGGTACTGCGGCATTAGGAACGGAATTTAGAGCAGGTAGTTTTGAAAACGAAGGAAATTTAACTGGTGGCACACCCTCAAACTATTTGAATTTTGTTTCAGTTTTAGCTACACAAGATAATACAACAGTTGATTTTAAAGAGTTTGGTAACGGAGTAACCATATTCAATGATATACCTACAAATAACATAATACTTAATGCAGGTGAGAGTTATTCAGTTGCAATTACTCCATATCCAAGTAATACTAATTCAGCAAATGCTACAGGTCTAATTGGTACTTTTATTGAATCTGACAAACCAATTGCTGTAAACTCTGGATCATTTAACGGTAGTAACTCAAACTACAATGAAGGCGGAGGCCAAGATTTGGGAATTGATCAAGTTGCCCCAGCAGATATAATCGGAAATGAGTATATTTTTGTTAGGGGACTTGGACCTGACGAAGTTGAAAGACCATTAATAGTTGCTCATGAAGATAATACTGAAATTTATGTTAATGGAAACTTACAAACAGTAATTAATGCAGGAGAATATTATTCAATACCATCCACATTTTATGGTGCTAGCTATTCTAACACAGTGTACTACGGCGACGGAAATGTTAATGATGATGGATACCCGGAAACTGTAAATGGGGTTTCGGTGAATCCAGAGCTTAATGCTGATGACCAGCCGCCTACTAATCAGTCACATAATATGTATGTCAGTACAAATAATCCAGCATTTGCATATCAAGTTATTGGTGGTACCAGACCAGGTTCTCAAGGTGCATTTGGAATAACTAATGGTGTCGCTAATGTTGGTCTTTTTTACGTCCCACCTATTAATTGTAAAACTCCTAAAAGTGTTGATAATATACCTGGAGTTAGTCAAATTGGGGATGAAATTTTTGGTGGAGTTATCACTATTGCAACAGAGGCAGGGGCAGAAGTAAATATTAACGGAAATCCAATTTCGAGTTATGGAGCAATTCCCGAAACTGTTAGTGCTAATCCACTTTATGAGACTTACACAATTGAAGGTCTAATCGGAGATGTTAGTATTGAATCTACTGCACAGGTTTATGTCGCAACTTTTGGTGCCTATGATTATGCTACATTCGGGGGTTATTATTCCGGATTTGAGTTTAGACCTGAAATCATTCTTGAAACTCTAGATAACGAAGATAATTTGTGTATTCCTAATCTTACACTAAGCTTGAGTAGCATTTCTACATATGACGAATACCAATGGTACTATAATGAAGAGGCAATTCCAGGTGCAAATTCAAATAATTTCACACCTACCGATCCTGGATATTATCAAATCTCTGGATTGATAGAGGGTTGTGAAGGGTCATTGCTCTCAAATAATATTCCTGTGAGTGCTTGTCCTGAAGATTATGATAATGATGGAGTAAACGACAATATAGATGTTGATAATGACAATGATGGGTTACTAGATTGTTTTGAATCACTAGGTGATAAAACAATAGACCTAACTGGTGATACAGGTGGAACGATTGATGGAATTTATAATTATACCTTCGGATTGGAATCATCAGACATTATACTAGCAAATTGGATTGGAGACGAAATTGGAAATTGGCAAACAGTATCACCGCCGGCAACAATAAATAGTGAAAATATTCAACAAGATGGTTATATTTCTTCTTCAACAACTTTTGACAGTGAAATTAGTTTAGCTATTACTTACAGTTCGTTTGTAGATCCGGTTACTGGAAATCCAATTTCTACAAATACCTTGGGCAATCAAGAGTGGTTTAGCCTAAAGGTTCCATTTGACAAAACCATTACTTTACTTGATCCAGATGACCAAATAATTATCGATACTAACTTTGACGGAATTTTTGAAAGTGGTATAACTAACTTTTCAAATTTTGAGATAAGATTTAGATTAAACGGAGAAAATCTTGACAGTGCAGATGCGACGTTTAAATTTTATTCACACTTAACAACTTACTTTGAATTAACCCATTACAATTCTAATCCGGAAAGTACAAATGGGGCAATCTTCAATGTTGTTGCTACTTGTGTGCCAATAGACTCTGATGGAGATGGAGTTGTTGATGCTAGGGATTATGATTCTGATAATGATGGTATTCTAGATATTATTGAGGCTAGCGGAAATAATTATAATCCAATTTTGAATATAGACACAAATAATGATGGATATGACGATGTTTTTGGTGATAATTTTACACCAATTGATTTTGACAATGACGGAGTATTTGACTATTTAGATTTAGACTCAGATAATGACGGAATATATGACTTACATGAGTCTGGTGCATTGGAAATTGTAAATGATGAAGATTTAGATGGAACTATTGATGAGATTCAGGTTGGAAATAATGGTCTATCAAATTCAATTGAAACTGAAATTGACTCTAGTACATTAAGTTTTACATTGTTAGACTCAAATGATGATGGCTTCTATAACTACATCAGTTTGGATTCAGACTCTGATGGCTGTCTAGATGTTATTGAAGCTGGCTATACAGATCAAAATGATGATGGATTATTAGGGGATGATCCTATTTCAACTTATGATATTAACGGGGATAATACCGGTATTGTAACCAGTGGAGTAGACGGTTATACCCTACCGATTAATAATGATTTTACAATCAATGCACCAATAACTATTGACATTCAACCTGAATCTGAAATTATTGTTTGTGAAGATGGCACAATGCAGATTATTATTGAATCTGAAACAATTGACAGTTATTTATGGGAAACATCATCTGATGGAATCGATTGGAATATTTTGGTAGATAATGAATATTATAGTGGCGTGGATTCTGCAACACTAACAATAAACAATATCCCATTAAGTCTTGATAATTTCAAATACAGAGCTCTGGTTGACAGAGTTGGCTATGGTTGCATTGTTTACTCTGAAGAGTCAACTGTTTTTATAAATCCATTGCCCGATTTGATAGTACCAACTGCATTAGAGGAGTGTGATGATGATTATGACGGAATTGTATCTTATTTTGATTTATCTCAGAAGACTGACGAGATTTTAAATGGTCAAACTGGGATTATTGTTTCTTACCACGAGACTATTGAAGATGCTGAAACCAATACGAATTCAATTACTGATCTTTATACAAATACAACAGCAGATAATCAAACTTTACATGTAAGACTTGAAGATACTGAAACCGGTTGTGCTGCAACAACAACCTTAGAACTTATAGTTAATCCTATCCCTGAAATCATTATCCCTCCTATTCTTGAGGTTTGCGATGCTAATTATGATGGAATAACTACGATTGATTTAAGTTCATTAGACGCGGCCATCCTAAATGGTCAAACAGGAATTAGTGTTACTTATCATGAAACTCAAGAGGATGCTAATAATGCTACTAATATTCTTCCGATAGAGTATCAAAACAGCAATCCTAATACGCAAGAGCTAATTGTACGTCTGGAAAATGATATAACCGGATGCTATTCTACTACCACTCAGGGAATAATAGTAAATATACCCGGTGTAATAGAAGTTACAGACTATGAACTATGTGATTATACCAACCCAGGAGATCTCACAGAAGTATTTAATATAACCACTAAAGATGATGAAATTATCAATGGACAGAATGTTAGTTTATCTTATTTTACATCATTTAGTGACTCACAGGATAATATCAATGCTCTTTCTACTGCAGCGCTGACAAATTATTCAAATACTGATTCTGCCAGTGAAACGATATATATAAGATTAGAACAAAATGAAACAGGTTGCCTTAGTTTTGGATCATTTAATGTCACGGTAAATCCATTGCCAAATGTTATCGAAAATACTGATCTAGTTCAATGTGATATTGATGATGTACAAGATGGTATTTCTATTTATAACTTAGAAGAGGCTGCTGAAAATCTTGTTATAGGAGATGATCCTAATAACTATGTGCTCACCTTCCATTTATCTCAAGAGGATCTAGATGCAGGTATAAATGCAATTGAAGATCCTACAGCGTATGTGAATCTAACACCTTTACAAAATATCTATTGTAGAGTAGAAAATATCAATACAACTTGTTACACCACTTCGTACTTCTATTTAGAAACTATTTTCAACCCTATACCTGAGGATGCAGGATTAATTGTTTGTGATAATAGTGAAGGAAACGGCAATGATTATGATGGATTAGGATTATTTACATTAAGTGATGCTGATGAATATGTCCTGTCATTAATTGTAGCAAATCCAAATAATGACATAACAGATGCTAGTCAATTATCCATCGCATATTATATAAGCGAGGAAGATGCATTATTGGAATTAAATCAACTACCTAATGAGTATATAAGTGAAGTGCCAGATGCACAAACAGTGTATCTCAGGGTTGAGAGAGATAATGACTGTTTTGGAATTAATTCTATGCTATTAGAAGTACTGCCTGTTCCAGAGTATAATGAAGTGCCTGATGAAATTTTATGTACAGACACCCCTGGAGTTATAGATATTGACCTTACAGAATATAATGCCCAAGTATTGGGATCACAGGATCCTAACTTATACATCGTAACCTATCACAGTTCTCAATTAGATGCAGACACAGGATTTAATGCATTAGAAAGTCCTTATACGGTAAACGAACAAGAAACAATTTATACTCGTGTTGAAGTAGATAATAGTGATCCTTTTACAACTGGTTGTTTTATCTCTAATATAAACTTCACTCTAACGGTTGAGCCAAAACCTGTTTTTGCAGCACCTACTCCACTAATTGTTTGTGATGACGATGATATAGATGGCATAACAACCATAGATGTATCGGTCAAAACCGAAGGTATCATGGCTGGTATTATAGAAAATGTAGTTACCTACCATGAAACCGAAGAAGATATGCATGCAGGCATAAATGCTATTGAAAATACCACAGCTTATACAAACACTGTTAACCCACAGACTCTTTATGTAAGAATTGAAGA
>DBHI01000039.1 GCA_002296125.1 Anaerolineales bacterium UBA832
TTTAGAAAATCCTAGAAAATTCATTAGTGTTAACCAAACTAAATCAAGTAGATCAAATCCTTGGGTGCCTTGGGGCAGAACAGGATTCCACGGTGGATGGTCAGATAATACTGACTCAGAAATGTGGAGAACTTATAGTTGGGCATTTGATCCTACAGATTCAGATCACACGGTAGACACAAAAGTGTATTACGGATCAAACGATAACAATGATGTAATAGCAAACAATAATAGTGCTAGATCAACAGACGTAACTAACAAAACTGGTAACTATTCATTATCAGAATCCAGAACAGGATTACACGGAGGATACTACTCAACTTGTTATCCTGTAATCGCAGGTATTGACTGGTGGGGTAATTACGGTAATTCTGATAGTAACTATGGCGGTAATTTCGGAGAATAATAATGGCAACAATGTATTTTAAAGTAGTAACAGGCGAACCTTTTACAAGAAACGAAGTAACAGGTGATGATGGTGTAGCGAGAGGTCATTGTATAAAAGTATCTGACGCTCCTGACAACATTGCTGATTGGAGAATGACTTACAATTTTGGTACTTCTTCAGTTGATGTTTACGCTGGTGTTGATAAAACAGATGATGAGGCAGTACAAGCACAATTAGACGCAAATGCTGCTGAAAAGTCAGCAGAAGCAGATAGAGAAGCGGCAAGAATTGCTGCTATGTCAGCGTAATTATTAATTAATTACTTTACATCGCTGGTTTTATATTATGTACGACATCAAAGAGCTCACTAAAGAGATTCATCAAAAAGCAGAAAGACAAGAGTTTGTAAAAACTTTACTAAGCGGTACGATTCGTCCAGAGTTGTACGCTATCTATCTGTATAATCAATTACAATGTTATTCTGTGCTAGAAAAGTATGGAATGCACAATGATTTATTCAGACAGACACCAGGTCTACAAAGAGCAGAAAATATATCTAAAGATTATCTTAAATTGTGGCCTGATCCTAAACACCCTCCACATATAACAGAAAGCACAAAGAAATATGTAGATCATATTGAATCTATACAAGATGATCCTGAAAAGTTATATGCACATATCTATGTTAGACATTTAGGTGATCTATCAGGCGGTCAAATGATTGCTAGAAAAGTGCCTGTAAAAAGATATTACGACTTTGGAAATAATGCAAAAGAGTGGAAGAGAATTGTAAAAGAAATTATACACGAATACCTAAACACATATCAAATAAACGTAATTAGTGAAGTTGAATATTGTTTTGAATCTGCTACTAATTTATTTAAAGAGATGAACGAATTAAATAAACCTCTCGTATTAACAGATGAGGTAACTAAATGATATGGGAAAGATTAGTTAAGTTAGAAGAAGAAATAATAGGTGTATTAAATAAACATTTAACAGAATATAACGAACCAGGTATGGATAGATTTAATAAACCTGGTTGGACAAATCGTACTTGGTCTAATATGAGTATTAGAAGAGCACACGTTGATGTCGTTGACGCTAGAGAAACAAAAGGATTATGGATGGCACATATCTGTCTATTTCCTATGAAGAAAAATGGCGGACCTATTTACGGTTTTGATATTATTGCAGGTAAGAAAAAAGTTACTGGTGCATTCCACGATTTCTCTCCACTATTAAAGAAAGAACACCCTTTAACTAGATGGTTCATAGAAGAAAATAAATGGTACAAACCTTCAAAAGTTAGAGAATTGCCTGATTGGGCAAAAGCAATCTTTAGTGAAGGTATGATAGCCGCTGGAAATGTACAGGAAGAGAGAGAGTTAAATCAAATATGTACTATGGCAGTATCAAATCTAAACGCATATATTGATAAAATAGGTGATTTTAATAGTGATTCTAACGAGGAAGATGTCATAAGAGCACAAAATTTTTATTGTGAAAATCAACAAAAAAATCCACATACGCCAAGAACTATGAAATCACTTGGTTTACCTGAAGAAGATATTAAGTTATTTTGTGCTGATAATCTCTTTCCTACCATTAAATAATTCTTATAAATAGTACTAAAGACGAGGATTTATGGCAGTACCATCAACAAGAGAAACATTAAAGCAATATTCATTAAGAGCATTGGGTAAACCAGTCATTGAGATAAATGTAGATGACGACCAATTAGAAGATAGAATAGACGAGGCCGTTCAGTATTTTCAACAATATCATTACGATGGTATTAGAAGAACATATTTAAAATATCAACTGACTGCTGCTGATAAGACTCGTTTATCTGCTATCAATAACGAAAACGAAACAGCAACAGATTCAAAAGACAATTCAGTAACAACTAAATGGTATGAAGACAAAAACTTTCTAGTAGTACCAGATAGTATCATATCAGTAATTAATATATTTCCTTTTTCAGATAAAGGTAATATGAATCTATTTGATGTTAGATACCAATTAAGATTAAATGATCTATACGATTTTTCATCAACTAGTGTTATCAATTATGATGTTGTATTAAGACATTTAGATTTTTTAGATCACATACTTGTAGGTGAAAAACCTTTGAGATTTAATCAACACGATAATAGATTATACATTGATATGGATTGGACAAACGATTTAGAAACAGACGAATGGATAGTTATTGAATGTTACAGAAAATTAGATCCAAATAGTTATACAGATGTTTTTAATGACATATATTTAAAAAGATATACAACTGCTTTATTTAAAAAACAATGGGGTGCTAACTTATCTAAATTTAACGGTGTGGCAATGGTTGGTGGAGTTACTTTAAACGGTCAACAAATATATTCTGAAGCACTACAAGACATAGAAAAGTTAGAGAACGAGATTAGAACAACTTACGAATTAAATCCTGCAATGATGATAGGATAATGCTATGCCAGTTAATCATTACTTTC
>DBHI01000043.1 GCA_002296125.1 Anaerolineales bacterium UBA832
ATACCTTATGTTGAGATAGTAAGCGGCACGACACCATCTGTTACAGCGCAAGTATCGTCAAGACGCAGACAAGTTGATGATGATAGCTTTGGCACAGCAAGTACCTTAAATGATGATGGATATTGCAATGTAAGGTCAAATCAAGGCAGGTATCATAAAATAAGATTAAATGTTTCAGGTACTTGGAAATATATACAAGGTGTAGAAATAGAGGCAAAAACAATAGGTAAACGATAATGGCTGATAATCAGTATAAACGACTTGCTAATCAAGGTGGCAACCCAAGACAAGTTGCAGAAGTTGTTAATAGAGTCCTTGATGGTGGGTTAAACTGTACAGGTTCAGTTACCTTGCAAACCTCATCTTCAACAACTGTTGTAAGTGATGTGCGTGTAGGTGAAAATAGCGTGATAACTTTTATGCCAAAAGATACTAATGCTGCTGCCGAATTAACAGCTTTGTATGTATCAGCAAGAACGAATGGAACTTTTACAATAACGCATAACAATAGTGGAACAACACGAGCCTATGAATACATCATCATTGGATAAAGAAGCGTGGTTAAAATCACGAAAATACATATTAGAAGCCTTAGAACAAGGTATAGATAGCCATAGTGAAAAAGATGTATTTTATGCAATAGCAAGAGGTGATGCTCAATTATGGACAGGGCAAAAATCTGCTTGTGTAACAGAAATAGTCACATACCCTAATTACAAAATGATACGATTTTGGTTAGGTGGTGGTGATTTAGAAGAACTAAAAGAAATGGAAAAACCAATTTGTGAATGGGCTAAATCCATTGGTTGTAAAAAATCAATGATACTAGGTCGTAAAGGTTGGTCAAGAATTAAACACGAAGATAGAACCTACAAAGAGGTAGGCACAATTTCAATAAGGAGTATATTATGAGTATTGGCGGAAGCGAACAGACAGGTACACAGACAACAACTGTGTTACCACCTGCGTATGTATTACCAAACCTAGCTTATGGTGCAAATGAAGCACAAAGAATGTATAATGCAGGTACAGGTTTTGGTTATTATCCTGAAAATACAGTAGCAGGTTTTAGTCCTGAACAACAAATGGCTATGACTTTACAAGGTAATCGTGCTTTGTCAGGTAGTCCATTAACACGATCTGGTCAAAATTTAGCACTTAATACATTACAAGGTAATTTTTTAAACCCAACAACAAATCCTTATTTTCAAACAGCAGTATTAGACCCTATTACAGAAAGAGTACAAGGCACATTTAGTCAAGCTGGTCGTTTAGGGTCAGGTGCAAATCAAATGGCTTTAACTCGTGCTTTGGCAGACCCACTAATGCAAAACTACGAAAGAGAAAGAGCAAGACAAGACTCAATGATAACAAGAGCCGCACCACTTGCTAACCAAGATTATACTGATTATGCACAATTAGCGGCAGTTGGTTTAGATAGACAACAACAAGCACAAAGACAAATCGAAGCTAATAAAGCTCGTTTTGATTTCTTACAGGCTGCACCACAACAAAGATTAGGTACTTTCTTAGGAAACTTAAATGCTGCAGCAGGAAACGCACAAACACAATCACAACCAGTTTATGAAAATAAGGCTGCAAATGCTTTAGGTAATGTGGCTACAGTTGCAAGTATTTTAAAAACATTAAATTTAGTTTAGGAGCTAACATGGGATTATTTGATAACAAAAAAAGACCAAATGGTTTACTTGGTAATGTAAGTAGTGAGGGTTTATTAGCACTTGCAAACTCCTTATATGAACAAGGTCAACCAAGTACAACGCCACGAGGTGGATTAAATCTTGCCGCACCAATGTTAGCATATAAACAAGCAAACAAAGGGAATCAAACAGATAGGTTTTATTTACAATTAGGAATAGACCCAAAAGACCCATTAAAAGATAAAAAAGCTGAAAGAATATATGGGCTTTCAGGAACGCCAATGTATCAAAATTTTGTAGCAGCTAGAAATGCTGGTTATGCAGGAGATTTTAATTCTTATGTAGCTGATGTCAATAATAAAACTTTAAGACTTAATAACCCACAAGTTCAAGGTAGTGGACAAGGTAATCAAAATGGCAATATGCAAAATGATAACGAATTTACCTCAAATATAGCTTTGCCAAATGATGTGTTTGTAAGTGAACCTGATGCTCAAGGTAGGGTAAATGTTAATAGAAATGGTCAAATACGAACAGTTTTTATTAAGGGTAGCAAAGCGTATGATGATGAAATTGTTAAATTTCAACAAAGACGAGTATCTGAAATAGGTAAATTAGCTCCTGTGTTTAACAATGCTGTAAGAATAAAAGAAATAGTAACTGAAAATCCAAATGCTGTTGGTGCGTTTTCAGCACTTACTGAGAGTGTTAGAGGTAGTAATGCAAATACAGTACAAAATCTTTTAACAACTATAAAAGCATATACAGGATTTAGTACATTACAACAAATGAGAGCAGCAAGTCCAACTGGTGGTGCATTAGGTCAAGTGTCTGAAAAAGAAATTGAATTATTGCAAGGAGCATGGGCTTCTTTAAGCAACTCTTTAAATGCAAAAGATTTTGTTAGTCAACTTGATTTAGTTGTTGATCAAGCTGAAAAATCGTTAGCTAATTTAGAAAGAGAGGCATTAGACAAAGGTGTAAGTATAGAAAATGACCCTGTTGCTAAAGCCTTGCAAACTGAATTAAATAGTTTCCTTGATGCCTACAAAGGTATTGGTCAAACATCATCAACACTAACACCAATAGATGAAATGACAGAAGAACAAATTGATGCGGAGTTAAATAAATAATTATGGCAGATAGCTTAGAATTAAAAAAGAAAAAATTAGCCCTTAAAAGAAAAAGAGAAGCAGAGGAAGGAAACAACAAAAACAATAGATTTTTAGATAGGGATTTTGTTCGTAGTGCTGTTGGTCAAGGTTTGTTTTTTGGTTATGGTGATGAAATAGAAGCAAAAATTCGTTCTATGATTGGTGAAGAAAGTTTTGAAGAACTATTACCTCAAATAAGAGGGTCAATAAAAGCCTATGAACAAGATTTTCCTATTCAATCACTTACTAATGAGGTAATCGGTTCTATTCCATCAGGAATATTATTAACAATAGCAACAGGTGGTTTTGGCACTCCAGTAGTTGCTGGAACAAGAATAGCTACACTTGCCAATAAAGCAAAACCATTTTTACAAGCTAT
>DBHI01000069.1 GCA_002296125.1 Anaerolineales bacterium UBA832
GAACTTCCAAGACATGCACCCCCTAAAGGTGCTAAAACTCAAGATCAAGAGCTTTTGTATGATCCTAATGTACCTACAGCATCCCATGCAGAGCAAGCTAGAACGCTAGCTTCAAAAATGGGAACTGCAACGCTTTGCACTATGTCGGTCGAACCGCAAGGATTTCCTTATGGTTCTTTTGTAACCTATGCCTTGTATGACGGTAATCCTATATTTTTAATAAGTTCTTTAGCAGAGCATACAAAGAATTTAGACGAAGATTCTAAGGCTTCACTTCTTATTGCTGAAGCAGGTGAAGGTAATCCTTTGGCATTAGGTCGTGTAACGCTTATTGGAGAGTGCAAAAAATTATCAGATAGCAAGCGTGAAATTGCTAAAGAAATTTTTGTAGGAAAGCACCAAGACGCTAAATTTTATGTAGATTTTAAAGATTTTTTCTTTTACAAATTAGATGTTTCCGAAGTTAGATATATAGGTGGTTTTGGAAGAATGTCTTGGATAAATGATCAACAATGGTTTGAGGCTGAATCGGATCCATTGGCTCCTTATTCTTTAGATATAATTGAGCATATGAATGAAGACCATACAGATACAATGGTTCTATATTGTAAAACTATGAGTAAGGCTACAGATACAACTGAAGCCTCAATGACTGGTATAGATAGATATGGGTTTGAGATGTCTGCAATGACAGGTCAAGGTCCAAGACCTATAAGACTTGGATTCGGCAATGAGGTTAAAGATGCCGAAGAAGCTAGAAAAGAGCTAGTAAGAATGGCAAATAAAGCTAGGAAAATGACAAGATAGTATGGAAAACAAATCAACAATACGCTCATCAATTTGCATGCTTATTGTAATGATGTCCTCTTTTGCAGGTTGCTTAGATTCATTTACATCAAATGATTCAAATGATTCAGGATTTTATCCAGATTTAAAGCAAAGGCATCAATTAGATTGGAATATGACGCATACATATTCTCGAGTGTTAGAGGATGGCCCTCACTACGCTCTAGATGTTCAGGAAGCGTTTATTGAAGTAGATACTAGCGATGTTTGGGAAACCGGACCTTCAGAGTCTGAAGTTCATCTTTCCTATTGGTTACCAAGTAACACTTTAGACGGCGAGAAAGTTCCAGTGATTGCAGTTATTAGTCCTTATTATTCGTATGGACAACCTACGGATGAATCTAGCGATACGACAGTTGTAAGCGCAGGAAGAGGTGAATTTATTTTTGAAAATTTTGTTCCGCATGGTTATGCATTTGCCCAAGTAGCAGTTTTTGGTACTGAATTATCTACTGGTTGTTTTGATTACAGAGGAAATGGCGAGGGTTTGGGTATACATCATGCTGTTGAATGGCTTGGTAGTCAAGAGTGGTCAAATGGCCACGTAGGATTGTATGGTAAATCTTACGAAGGCGCAACGCAGTGGGAAGCTGCAGCACAAGGCAGCGAATATCTCAAAACAATAGTACCAATAAGTGGAACCACAGCACTTCATCCTCTATTGTATAAGAACGGCAGTGCTGAAGCAAGATCTCAAGTTATGCACATGGCTTACTTTTCAAGTACTGTCGATTATAATCCAGATGACTTAGACAATATTTGTCCAGACATAGTTGAAGGTTTTTTTGCTGGACCTACTACTTACGGAGCAGGTGAATTCGACCCTTATATGGATAATTACTATTCAGAGAGATCACATATTGACAAAGCGTTCAATAACTGGGAAGGCTCAGTTTACTTTGTCCACGGTATGCAAGATTGGAATGTAGATCCTCATCAAATTTTTAGTGGTCCTGATGGGACTCCTTGGTATCATCAGTATCAGGATGCAGGTTATGATGTCAGAGGCATGATTGGTCAATGGGAACACAATTATCCAGACCAGTGGACAAAACATAATGCTCAGGATTCTGGCTATGGTGCTGAAGCCATACATAATATGACGAGATGGGATTGGGCTCAAGATTTATTTGAGTGGTTCGAATATTATCTAAAAGGCGTAGGTCCTAAACCTGACTTACATGTTCAAGTTCAGAGGAATGATGGTCAGTGGAGAGTTGAAGAGACTTGGCCGCCTGAAAATGTAGAAAATTTAGTTTTATCTTTGGGTGATTGTCCATTTTCCGGCGTATTTGTTAGTGGATTAGCAGTTGTTGGAGGGGCGGCTCAACAAAGTGTGACTCTTGATTGCCCCGCTTTATCTGAGACTGATTATGTACATATTTCAGGTCTTGTGAGATTACACTTAGATACGATTGCTTTTTTTGACGGCGGACAAATCTTCGTTGAAATGCAAGATTCTACCAATGGAATGAGGTTAGGGCATGCAACAATGGATATTCGTTATCACGCAGGAGGTTCAGAACCTCAAACCGTCCTTCCAAATGACAGACAGATTATGAGGATGGAATTTCAAGGAATAGATGCCATTATTCCTCCTGGAAATGGAATCAGGCTAATTATGACTGAGTCAGGAGAAGATTATTTGGCACCTCTGTGTGGCAATGCTTGTCCAGTTCATATACTACCTAGTTCTTCCACCTTAACTATTCCACACATTGATGTTAATTCTAGTGATATTTTTATAAGTCCGCAATCCGAAAGTGCAGCTAATAATTTATGATTATCTAGGTTTAAAAATATTTTCAAAAGTATAAGATTTGTTAAGTGTTTCTTCAATGAAGTATGATCTTATTCTAATTGATATAAAATCTATAACTAGAACAACAAAGAATAAAGCAATTAAAAGTGCCATAACTCTTTGGTAAAGTTGTGCATCAAGATAATCAGCTAGATAGAACCCAATACCAACACCACCAACTATTCCAATAATAGATCCATTTCTAACGTTATATTCAAACATGTATAATAATTGTGAAATCAAATAATTTGCACTTTCGGGAATTATTACTCTAATTACAATTTCTGAATTTGAAAGTCCCATAGCTCTTGCAGCATCAATAGGGTCCTTAGCCAAACCTTCAATTGCTTCATATTGTAATTTACCTAAATGCCCTACAGAGTAAAGTGTCATTGCAAAAACAGCAGACATAGTTCCTAGTCCAACCATTACAACAAAGAAAATAGCCCATATTAGGGCAGGTAATGTTCGCATGCCCGATAAAATTGTTCTAACAGGTAATGCTACAGCATCAGGATATAAATTTCTTGAAGCCAGAATTGCAAGTGGAAGACTAATTAAAAATCCAAATCCAGTTGAAACGAATGCCATTTCTAAGGTTTCACTAATTCCAATGTAACCCTGGGAGCAAAAGAAATTAGCAGGAAGTGGCCATGGTGCTGCAGGACTATTACAATTATATTGTTTGATACTGAA
>DBHI01000117.1 GCA_002296125.1 Anaerolineales bacterium UBA832
TTCCTACATAAACTGCTGGCCAACCACCTTCATTATCTGGTATGAAAGATTCATTATTACGAAATATTACATTATTAAACTCAACAAGTTCATTGCTTTCAACAAATACTGAACTAGCAGTTATGTTATTGTTACCCCAATCACCACGAGTTAAAGTTAAATTTTTAATTAGAACATTTAAATCACCACTAATCGCAAAGTGATGTGCTTTATTTTCTGCATCTATTATGATACTATCAGCCGGGAAACCTTCCTCACCTTGAATAGTGATTTTACGAGTAGATGCATTTCCACCAACGAGCGCATTAAGAGGAAGACTTGTATTTTCACTACCCCAATATCTACCTTTCTTTATTGTGATTGTATCACCACTAGCTGCTGATTCAAGTGCCTTCTTAAGAGTTCCAAATGCGTCAGTTTCACTTCCTTCCTTTTCATCACCGCCATCCACAGCTACCCACCAAATTGGACCAGTATATTTTGGCGTTATATCTATACTATTCGATGCAGTACCTTCCAAGCCATCTTCATTAACAGCGGTAACTCTAAAATAATATCGAGTAGCATTATCAAGATTAGAAATAGTATAGCTTGTATCAGTTGTTGAGGCAACAAAATACGTAGATGCAACATTAAAACTTGAAGTATGTTTATATACTTTATAACTCTTCACTTTATCAGCTGTCTCACTTGCATTCCATGTGAGAGTGACTTTGCTCGCACCACCTTTTGCAGTCAAGTTTTTAACCGGCTTTGGATATGGAGACTTCGCTAAACTGTTCTCATAGGCGCCTAGATCAGGATTTGAACCAGATGGGTTTGGTCTTGTTAATCCTTTAAGATCAACTGAAGGAGCTGCAACACCCTCATATGAAGCTATACCCCCACCTAACATTAATGATGCATCGCTTAAAGTAAAATCTTTATTGGTCAAATCTTTAAAAGCAGGATCAACATTAAGTGTAAAATCGCCAAAATCTTTACTATTATAATATTCACTAAATCTTTGGATATTATTATAATCTGCAGAAACATTAACATCGTCACCTATATTATAATATATTTGATCAATATACTGATCTGCTGAACCTTGCGATTGTGATGTCTCGCGATCATTATTCCATATAATATTGTTGAATAGATATATGTTAGAAGGATTATATGCCTGAATGTATAAAGCAGCACCTGTTAAATAAGCTCCTGAAACACCAGATTTCAACGCATTATTAACAATTGTATTATTAATTAAATAAGCATTTAGAGATTCATATTTACTCGTATACTGATTCCAATAAGATGGGTTTTCAATAAATACTGCTCCACCAAATGCATTATATGAATTTGATGCATCTACACTAGCCTTTGCATAATTATCATAAAAAACTGAATTCTCAATTCTTATTGCGTGGTAAACTGCAGCAACAGCTCCACCTCTCACATCTTTTTTAGATTGAACATAATTATTTTTAAATATTGAGCGCTTTATGGTCAATATTTCATTCGCATTATTTTGCCAAGATACACTGACCGCACCACCTCTTCTTCCACCTTCATTACCAGTATAATTAATATAATTACCATCAAAAATACAGCTATCAATAATTGTTGATGTATTGTTCCCAAATACGGCACCAGCTGCGTCATATGAACTGGCTTCTGAATAATTACTTTGAAAAATAACGCCTTTTATTTTCACACTTCCATAAGCAACAAATATTGAGCCTGCTCGTTCAGCATCATATCCATTTTTTAAGGTTAGGCCTATAATTTGTGTGGTAGTGTCTTCATTATTGTCAAACGTAAAATGACGATCTTTGCCTTTAGCATCAATAATGATCTTATCTGCAGTTAAACTTGGATCCCCCATAATGACAAGTTTTTTTGAATTATTCCAATCTCTTCCTCTATCAGATGATCCGCTATGAGTACCTTCTTTTAGTATAATAGTATCACCACTTGCGGCAATTTCAATTGCACCTTTAAGGTGTGACATTGGTGTGTTTGATGATCCAACATCATAGCTATCAGATGTATCTGAGACTGCTGCTCCACTACCAGCAGCTACATACCAAGGACCGAGATATCTTGGTGTCACTGAAACCGCAGCTGATGGAGCACCCTCAAGCTTAGTTGTTGTATCAAGTGCGGCAACTGATATTTTATAGGCGGTTCCATTTGTGAGGCCAGTTATGGTATATAGAGTTGTATCGGTAGTAGCTTTTAAGATTTCATCAACATAAATCTGGTATTGAACATTTTCTGCATCATCAGTACTACCTAATGATTTTTTATTTTTTGTCCAGCTAAGTTTTGCACCATTTGTGTAGCGTGCTGCTACAAAACCAGATACGGGTAATGGGGAGCTAGATCCAGCAAGACTATTCTCATATGCTCCCATATCCACAGATGACCCAGATGGAATAGGTCGAGTTAAACCGCCAAGGTCAATCGTTGGCGCATCAATACTTTCATCATCCCAAGAATTAAAACCTTTTCCAATTAATGGGCTTTTATCTGAAAGACGATAATCTTCTTTAGTTGTATCTGTATATACTGGGACAATATCATATGTTTCATCTGCAGTCTTAAACCAGCTTGTTCCTGTACTACCAACAAAATTACTAGAATATGTATTCAAACTTGGGGAATTATTACCCGTCCCAAGAATTCGATGTTCAGCATTACCAGCGGTATAGTCTGAACCTCCACGAAGTACTCGGCTACCACTAACAATTGTATTAAATAGATATGTCTGAGTGCTCGCATTACTATAACGACCATATGCAATTGTTCCTGCCCAACTGTTTCCATTATTTGTCTTTACATCTGCATAGTTACCATGAAATGTTGAATTAATGATTTTCATTGTTCCAGCATCATAGCTCGAACCATTATACCATGCTGGATCTGATAAAATTGCACCTCCGATTGCTGAACGACCATCATTTACATTTGAGCCCTCTCCAGCTATCACATAATTTTTTACGAATAAACAATTGATAAACTCTGTACTACGTTCAGCATAAACAGCTCCTCCGTAAGCATCATACTTAGCTTTCACATAATTATTAATAAATTTTGTTTGTTTGAACACAACCGGTGAAGTGAGTTGTGCCTTACTTCCTGGGTAGCGAATCCATATAGCACCGCCATAACTTGTACTAGTTGTACGCTCGGCATAATTATTCTTAAAAGTACAGCCAATAAATGATGCATCTGATGAATTCTCAATCGTAATAGCTCCTCCATAGTAAGAATCTTTTGTATAATTGCCATCCCAAACACAATCAACAAAACCAACATCAGTGTTTGCTCCAATATATATAGATCCAGCACCTGGATAATTCGTCGCCTTACCACCTTTAAAAGTTATTCCTTTGATAACAGTGTTACTGGTTTGTCCATCATCCATATAAAAATGTCTATTAGCATCTTCGGCATTAAAAATCGTACTGTCTGCACCTGCGACACCGATCATTACAAAGTTTCTACTATGAACAATATCGATTCTATTACCGCCAAAATCATAATATCCATCGGAACTTCCATCAACAACACTTGGCATCACCATAACGGTATCACCATCAAGCAAACTATCATTGTTTTCTAAGATCTTATGGATCTTTTTAAACGCTGCTTTCTTGGTTTTGCCATTGTAATTATCGTTACCATTTACATCATCAACCCACCATAGTCTATTTGGGGTTACGCTCACGACAGGACTGCTTGGTCCTTCCTCATCATCATCGTTGACACCACTCACCTTATAATAATATTTAGTGCCTGGAGTAAGTCCACTAATATCTAAACTATCGGTAGTCGGCTGCTGGCCACTGCCAGTTAGTTTAGAAAAATTAGAATTATCTGTACTTTGATAAATAAAATATTTTTCAGCATTGGTTGCAGCTTTCCAATCCAACTTAACACCGCGATAGGCAGCCTCAGCTTTAATACCTGCAATTGTACTAACTTTGGTTCCGGTAGGTACAGTTGTGCTCCACCCTGCACCAGATACACTTCCATGAAGTCCCTTGCCACTAAAATCATGAGCTAACGTACCAGAGCCTTCACTAAATCTCCAGTAACCTTTTAGGTTTGCTGATACAGTATAATTTCCTGTATTACTTCTTAAATCAATAGGTGTTCCAGCATTATATACTGTTGCCGC
>DBHI01000036.1:0-122 GCA_002296125.1 Anaerolineales bacterium UBA832
TATTATCTAAAAGACCAATCTCTGATATCAACAAAAGTACCTTGTATTGCTGCGGCAGCTGCCATTTGTGGACTAACTAAATGCGTAAGTCCGCCTGGTCCTTGCCTACCTTCAAAATTTCT
>DBHI01000036.1:453-2609 GCA_002296125.1 Anaerolineales bacterium UBA832
TCAAAATTTCTATTTGAAGTGGAAGCACATCGTTCTCCAGGAGATAAAGTATCGGGGTTCATTCCCAAACACATGGAACATCCAGCATCACGCCATTCAAATCCAGATTCTTTAAAAATTCTATCCAATCCCTCTTTTTCAGCTTTTTCTTTAACTTTAAATGAACCAGGGACGACCATGGCATTAACTGTTTCGCTAACTTTATAACCTTTAACGACTTCAGCTGCTGCTCGTAAATCTTCGATGCGAGAATTAGTACAAGATCCAATAAAAACCCTATCTAATGGTATGTCTGTTATTGGGGTTCCTGCATTTAATTGCATATATTCTAAGGCTTTCTGTCCAGCTAATTGTTGGCTTTCTAATTCAAAAGAATCAGGATTCGGTACAGAATCTGTAATTTTTGCAACCATTCCTGGATTAGTTCCCCAGGTAACAAAAGGAGCTAAATCTTCAGCATTGATTATTACGACTTTATCATATTCAGCATCAGGATCACTTTTATATTGATCCCATTTTTCTATAGCCTTATCGAAATTTCTACCTTTAGGACAGTGAGGTCGCCCTTTTAAATATTCATATGTTGTTTCATCAGGGGCAATCATTCCAGCTCGACCTCCTGCTTCGATAGACATATTACATACAGTCATTCTGCCTTCCATAGATAAAGATCGTATAGCTTCACCGGTGTATTCAATAACATGCCCTACAGCACCATCAACACCAATTTGCCCAATTACTCCTAAAATTATATCCTTAGCTGTAACTCCAAAAGGTAATGTCCCATCTACTCTAACTTCCATTGTTTTAGGTTTACTTTGTCGCAGACATTGTGTAGCTAGTACATGTTCTACCTCAGAAGTACCTATACCAAATGCTAGTGCCCCAAAAGCACCATGAGTGGATGTATGACTGTCGCCACAGACAATTGTTTTACCAGGCTGTGTGTATCCTTGTTCTGGTCCAATGACATGAACGATCCCTTGACCTGCGCTATTCATTCCATAATAGGTAATACCAAATTCTTTAACATTCCTATCCAAATACTCAATTTGTGTTCTTGAGATTTGATCTGCTATTGGTAAATGTCTGTCTTTAGTAGGTACATTATGATCTACAGTAGCAATAGTAAGTTCTGGTCTTCTAACTTTTCGATTAGTACCTCTAAGACCATCAAAGGCTTGTGGTGATGTGACTTCGTGAATTAAATGTAGATCAATATACAACAAAGATGGTCTATCAATATCTTGAACAACTACATGTTCATGCCAAATTTTGTCAAATAATGTTTTCCCCATGATTCCCTCTCTTGAATTATCAAATACACCAATTCGTATTCTATTCTATTATACACCAATACTTAAAAGTCGATTTAGAGCGTTCATATAAGCTTTGGCAGATGCAACAATGATATCAGTATCAGCACCTCGACCAACATATTCAGATTCGTTACTAACAATTCTAATGACAACTTCTCCCACTGCATCAATACCTTCGGTTACTGATTTAACACTGAATTCAGTAAGTTCATTATCTACATTTATTACTCTATTAATTGCTTGATATACAGCATCAACCGGACCAGTACCAGTTGCAGCATCTGTCTTTGAAGTTCCATCAGGGCCAGTAACTGTAATTGTTGCTGTTGGAATACCTTGGTCTCCACATGTAACTTGGATTTGATCTAAAGTAAATGTTTCATCAAAACTTCTTCTTTGATCCTTCATTAATGCTTCTAAATCTCTATCTGTTACTTCTCTCTTTTTATCAGCTAAGACCTTAAATTCTTCAAAGAGTCTATTTAATTCCGCATCTGAAGGTTCAAATCCAAGTTCATTTAACCTTGATTTTAAACCATGCCTACCACTGAGTTTACCTAAAACTAATTCACTACTTGGCCATCCAACCATTTGTGGATCCATAATTTCATAAGTTGTTCTATCCTTAAGCAATCCATCTTGGTGTATACCAGATGCATGACGAAATGCATTACCACCAGTAACAGCCTTATTAGGTTGAATAGCAAATCCGGTTATATCGCTAACCAGTCTACTTGATCTATAAATTTGTGTCGGGTCTATATTTAAATCGACTTGATAATAGTCTTTGCGGGTGTGTAGAGCCATAATGACTTCTTCAAGAGCTGCATTTCCTGC
>DBHI01000035.1 GCA_002296125.1 Anaerolineales bacterium UBA832
GACTTACCATCTATTTGTAATAGTTTAGGAAGTGTAGAACCAAGAGATACGATGTTTGATTTAAGTCTTGCATCGGATGAAATCACTACATCTCCACTTACTGTAAGGTCATTGCTAACCGTAGCATCTCCGTTAAACATTACTTTAAAAGCATCAGATTTATTTGAGCTGCTAGTTCCATTTCCAATCACAAAAGCGGGGGCAGATGTAGAAAATGAATTTGCACTTGTTGCTGAATAACCCGAAGAATTGTACTGTCCGATTACTAAAGAATTTTGATCACTTGCTCTTGTGTAAGTTCCCATTGCTACGGAGCGACCCCCAGTTGCCAACGTGTTATATCCCATTGCTACAGAAATATTTCCGCTTGCTGTTGTGTAATTTCCCATTGCTGTACTACGCTGTCCAGTTGCTGCATTTCCTGCTCCCATAGCTGTAGAAGTATATCCACTTGCTGTATTGGATTCTCCCATTGCTGTAGAATAATCTCCACTCGCTGTTGTGAAAGATCCCATTGCTACGGAGCGAGGGCCAGTTGCTGAAGTACCAACGCTATTATCGCTCATTTGCGCATTTATACTAAATGATATAGTTAATGCTAAAAATGTAAATAGTTTTTTCATAATAAAAATTTGAATTTAAAATTAATCAAAAAAAGAAGGGCTTTACTGCTACAATAGTTTAGTTATTTGCGATGTTATTAACAACTTACTGAACAACTACATCTCCACTAATAGTAGCAGTTCCCATGTTTCTAAAATCACCTGAAATAGTAAGAGTGTATGACGAGTTCAACGTCATACTTGCAGATGAATAAATCGTTAGATTATTACATGTTGCATTGGAGCCTGTAATAGTAGGATAATTGGATGCGCCTGTTGGAATCAAAACGTGTACATCAGCAGTCGGCACATTTCCCGTGGACCAGTTTGAGGCAGTATGCCAATCTGTTGAACTAGCGTCTGTTTTCCAAACAGCCCTTTTAAATTTTGGTGTCCAATCAATACCAGCACTCCAAGCAGTAGCGCCATATTCAAAGGCTCCAATATCTGCATTTGAACCTACATTTGTATGAGGGACAAGATCATCTAATGTATCACTACTAGATGCTCCAGTACTAACTGAATTTGTAGGTGATATCCCTTGGTCTACTAATGTTCCATTGTTTGTTGGCACATAATCAGCCTCAGATTTTCCATTTGCAGCATTATAATTTAATAAAGATTCAATATCAGAATTATAAGTCAGTCCAGTTCTTGGAACATTGATTTGATCGATGTTATTTTGAGAGCTTCCATTTCCGTTACCAACAAAATAAGCATCGCCAGCTTGACAAGCTCTCCAATTATCAGAAACCTCAATGTAACCCGCATCTGATCCTCCGCCATTTCCATAAATTGGAATTGGACTATTTGAGGTAAGCGAGAACAACTGTGAACTTCTGTGAGAACCAATTCTTTTGGCAAGATTATTGTAAAGCCAAGTGCTGGTATTGGAGCAATCCTCAGCTAAAATGATAATATCATTTCTATTATTAATAGTATTCATTACAGTATTGTGTGCAATAATTTGATTATTACCCTTAATCATAAGGCCGTTGGTATTATCGGCAACATTGTGGTGCATTCTTCCATAACTACCAGCCTCTGAAGCATCTCCTCCAGGCGCATCGTATCTAAAGGCATATTTTTCAGTATCATAAACAAAATTGTGATGAACATTTGACCCCTCAACATAATTTTTTGTGCCTTGAAATACAGCTCCATCAGATTGCAACAAACCTGTATTTGTTATCTTATTGTAAGAAAAAATAGACTCTCTTCCAGGAAGGACAGTAGCAGAAGCGCCTGTAGTGTGAATAGTATTTTTAGTAAATGTATTTGAGTCTCCCGTGCAATATATGCTTACCATAAGCCCCTCTAATTCAGAAGCACTCCAGTCTATGTGGTGAAAATAATTGTTTTCTATTGTATTGTTATCACCCTTAATTCTTAGAGCTTCACCTTCAGAATTTTCAAAAAGACACTTTTTTATAGTATTGTTATCTGAGTTATTATCCATTGTTAGAACATTAGGACTTCCTATACCATTGGTAGTCCCAAGCATTCTACTAGAAGAACTAGGATAATAGAAATTGCATTCTTCAATAGTTAAGTTGTCAGAATTCTGAATGTCAATAGTTGTAGCAAAAAAATTTATTTTCTTGAATGTGATATAGTTTGCCCCATTAAAAGTAACCCTGTAATCAGTTGTTTTTGCTTTGATTGTTCTGTTTGAAGGGTCTGATCCATTATCTGGGAATAAATACAAAATATTATTTGTCTTATCGTGAAACCACTCATTATTCGTATCCATAAAGGCAAGCTTTCCTTCAAAAAAATAATAATGATGCTTATCCTTATAAGTTCCTATGTCTGCTGTATTGTAAGTAATCACATCATCAGAAGAACCATTCTGCGTATGACCCGTCATTACAACTGTCCATGTTTTAAAAGATCCTATATTTAAGACTCCTATTGATCCATTGAGATCTAAACCAGTTGGATTAAATTCATCTTCATCAATTGTAAGTGATCCATTTGAGCTATTATCTTCATCACCTTGGGCCCAAGTTGAATGAGAAAAAATAGAATCATCATTGAATTGAGCATTTGGCCATCTTGCATTAACCATAGGTTCATCATCAACAAAAAGCTGTGTTATATTAGTGGAATAGGAAGAAAGCTGATATGCCCCAGAGACACTATTGTAAGTATTCCAAGTACCAGTTACATCTACCGTTCCATCAATAGTTACAGTTTCTAATGTTCCACTATCAGTATATGCCTCAATAGTAATTACATTTCCTAAGCTTCCATCTTGAGTTATACTAATTGTTTCTCTATATGTACCTTCTCTTAAGTATAAAGTATCACCAGCTGAAAGTTGTGTTAATGCATAAGTTATTGTCTCCCATGGAGAAGAAATTGAGCCATTATTTGAATTACTTCCACCAGAAGAAGAAGGAGCTACATAATAAGTGTTTGCAAAAGAAGTAAAAGAAAATAAAAAGCCCAGCAATAGAAGTCTCAGTGTTTTCATATTTTAAAAATTATGCTTCATTAGCCCCCCAACCTCTAGCTTTTAATTCAACAGAAGATTCATCTCGCAAAATTAAATTACAGCCTGCTTTTTTCTCTTTAATATAACCAATAACAGTTAGATTTGGATTAGCTTTAATTTTTGGATAATCCTTCTGTGAAATTGTCATTAACAGCTCATAATCTTCTCCGCCATTTAATGTAATGGTAGTCGAATTGATATTAAATTCTTCGCATGTTGAAATTAACTGTGGATCCATTGGTATTTTATTCTCATATAGATCACAACCAACATTACTCTTATTACATATATGTAGTAATTCAGATGATAAACCATCACTGATATCAATCATAGAGGTTGGTTTAACCTTTAAATCAGATAAAAGTCT
>DBHI01000059.1 GCA_002296125.1 Anaerolineales bacterium UBA832
TATGACACATATAGTAACTTGTTTATATATGGCGATATGAAGAAGAAGCCAAATGATGAAATAAAAATTTTCAATAAAATTGGATTTGCATATGGCCATGTAATTGAAAGTGCTTTTATTAAAACTAGAAGATCTTCCTTTATTCTATCAGCAATAATAAAAGTCAATAATAATCGTATTTATAATGACAATATATATGAATATGAATCCGTAGGATTTCCTTTTTTTGCTGAACTAGGTAGAGAAATAGCTAAAGTCCTAGATTCAAATTAATATATTTGGAACGATTATTGAATAAATTTTATGAGTTGATAAGATTAATTAACATACTATTCTATTTTATACTTAGTGTAAATTTTATTTATGCTCAGGATAATCAACCTCCAGTAATATCATCGGAAGGTGATGATATTTATTGCCCATTAACTCAACAGAATATCACTACATCATTCAATATAGAAGATCCTGATGACACAACAATGGATGCACTTTATATTCAGGTTTCAACTGGATATATAAGCGGAGAAGATCAACTAATTCTAACAGGAACCCATCCTAATATTGCTACTTCATGGAATACTGTAGAGGGTAAATTAGAAATTACTGGCCCTGGTGGAAATCCTGCAAATATTTCAGATATAATCTTGGCAGTAAATGATATAGTTTTCTTTAGCAGTAACCCTAATCCATCTTCTAAAACATTTTCTTTTACTATTGGGGATGCAAACTACCTACCTTCTACTGACCATTACTATGTATATGTTGAAAGTTTAAATATTAGCTGGACAGATGCTAGAGATCAAGCAGAGACCATGACATATTACGGCCTACAAGGTTATCTCGCCACTATATTATCTGAAGAAGAAAATCAAATTTCAGCAGAACAAATAACAGGTGTTGGTTGGATAGGAGCAAGTGATGAGGAGGTTGAAGGAGTATGGAATTGGGTAACTGGACCTGAAGCTGGAACAAATTTTTGGAATGGGAATTATACCGGATCTGCTGCACCTGGAATGTATAGTAATTGGAATAACAATGAGCCAAATGATGCTGGAGGTGAATATTATGCTCACATAACTGACAATTCCGTAGGAATAGTTGGATCATGGAATGATCTTCCAAATGTTACTGCTACCTCAGGAGCATATCAAGCTAAAGGATTTATAGTGGAATATGGTGGAATGCCAGGAGATCCTATACTTAATTTATCTTCTAGTACTAGTCTTAATGCTCCAAACATTACTGTAGAATCTTTCAATGGATGCAATAATGAATTTAGCGGCCTATCTGCAACATCTGAAAATGGAGATGTTTATTGGTATGATAATGAAACAGGAGGTAATCTAATTTATACTGGAACAACATACAATCCCGATCTTAATCCTGGAACTACAACATATTGGGTAACTCCTTTTGATGAAAGTGAGTGTGATAGTTTTAGTAGAATTCCTATAACAGCAGAAATTATTCCTGGTCCTGAAATTATAACTCCTAATGTAACGGTTGACCAATGTACTTATACTGTTGAAGAATTAGTAACGGATGTTTTAATTAATAACCCGTGTGCTCAGGTTTCAAATATAACTTATTCAACAGGAACTAATTTTAATGATGTAAATGGTATTGGATATTTTAGTGAACCAAGCAGTGGATTTACATTTGCTGAAGGTATCATTTTATCATCTGGAAATGCTTCAAATGGTACAGGACCTAATAATGGAATTAGTGGAGATGAAGGGAATATGAGCTGGCTTGGAGATGATGATTTAACCTCTCTTCTATCAGATCCTTCTGATCAGACTTGGAATGCATCCGTTATTGAATTTGATTTTGTTCCAATATCAAATAAATTGAGTTTTAGATTTATTATGGCTTCTGAAGAATATGGTAATGACTCATGGGAGTGCACCTATTCCGATGTTTTTGGGTTCTTTTTAACTGATCAAAATGGGGTAACTACAAATCTAGCTGTTTTACCAGACACAGATATTCCAATAGCTATAACAAACATTCATCCTGAAAATAGTGTATGTGATGCTGCAAATCCTCAATATTTTCATTCATACACTCCCGATGGGGAGCCAGACATTGAATATAATGGAAGAACTAGAGCATTTACTGCTGAAGCAGATGTTAATATTGGTGAGACTTATCACATAAAATTAGCAGTAGCTGATGCTCTTGATAGTATTTTAGATTCTGCTGTTTTTCTTGAAGCTGGAAGTTTTGATCTAGGTATTAATCTAGGAGATGACATTCTTGTTCCTACTGGATTATCACCATGTGATGGTGGAACCTATACTATTGATACTCAAATTGAGAGCTCTTTTGAAAATGCTAGTTATATATGGTATAAAGATGGTCAAGAAATTACAGATGAAATTGAATCTACATTAACGGTTTCAGAGCCTGGAAATTACAGTGTAGATGTAGAATTATCTGAAGGATGCACAACAAATGATGATATTATTATTGAATTTTATACTCCTCAGACTATTGGATCATTGCCAGCGTTAAATTCCTGTGATAATCTACTAGCAGATGGCGATGCTACTTTTAACTTAAACTTACAAACTCCTAATATAATCGCACAACTAAACCCTTCTGAATACACTATAGATTACTTTGAAACTCAAGAAAATGCTGAAAATAATACAAATCCTATCATATCAACTGATACATATGATAACATTGTCCCATTTTCTCA
>DBHI01000075.1:0-322 GCA_002296125.1 Anaerolineales bacterium UBA832
TGAAGAAGCTGGTATAAAAAGTGCTACAATTACAATTGCTGGTTCATATGCATATGGGTACCTTCGTGCTGAAACAGGCGTACATCGCCTAGTCAGAATATCCCCTTATGATTCTGCAAACCGCAGACATACTTCATTTGCAATGGTAGAAGCTCTACCCAATATCGAAGCAGTAGATGAGGAGATAATAATTAACCCAAAGGATATTACTGTCGATACATTTCGAGCACAAGGAGCTGGAGGACAACATATGCAAAAAAATGATACTGCAGTAAGGATAACTCACACACCAACAGGTATAGTTGTACAATGCCAAAACCAA
>DBHI01000075.1:620-5862 GCA_002296125.1 Anaerolineales bacterium UBA832
ATAGTTGTACAATGCCAAAACCAAAGGTCACAATCACAAAATAGAGAGAATGCCCTAAAAGTACTACGTGGAAAATTATATGAAAAACAACAACAAGAAAGACAGGAGAAAATTGATGATCTTAAGGGCGACTACGTTAAAGCAGAATGGGGAAGCCAAATAAGATCTTATATACTTCATCCATATCAACTAGTTAAAGATCATAGAACAAGCTACGAACAAGGCAACTCGCAATCAGTTCTCGATGGAGACATAGATGACTTCATAGAAACATTCCTCAGAAAGAATAAAGAATAGTTAATTCACAATGAACTATTCTTTAGAATCTTTTGATGGAGAAACTTTAGTTTGTCTTCGCTTATATTCTAAACCCTCCATATTTGTTCCAATCTGCTCAAGAACACTCTCCATTTGAATTCCTTGCTCTTCAGCAAGCTGCAAACTATTCTTACCTAATACTTCCACAACCTCTCTATTAGATAGATCTCTTCTCTCAAGCAGCCTATCAACCAATGCTTCAACTTCATCAGCATGATCAATCAATAATTTTTCTACTTGATCTTCAAGAGATATCCATATTCTTTCTACTCTCTCATCAGAAAACTGAAGCTCCTTAACATCACGAAACAGCTCAGAAACAGGTGGACCAAAATAACCATGTACCGCCAAATTTCTAAATTCTTGTCTTGCCATATTGTAATCACCAGTAGCTCCAGTCCAGAACTCACCCATAAATACTTTTACAGCAATATGACCAGCCAAAGCTACCATTATCCTACTTACAATTCGCCTAAGTGGCTGCCCATACATCTCAACAGTATCAACTGGCAACATATAACCAAGTGTACCACTGGATCTTCTAACAATACTTACTCTAGATATTCGTTGATCAGGCATTACATAATGCTGTATGAGAGCATGTCCTGCCTCATGATAAGCAACTTGACGTAATAATACAGGATCCATATCTTCTATAGGATTTGCCATACCCACCAATTGCTCTTGTATTGCTTGATCAATATCATCCTGCACTACATAATTTCTGCTAGCAAATAAAGCCCTACGAACACTATCTTTAGTAATAGCAGACATAACTTGAGCAGGTGTAGCTCTAGGAGTATCCGCAACTATTACATCAACATCAATAGATTTATCATGATTAATCTTTGACAAATAACCTTGAATAATAGCTTTTCTACCAACTCTATCAGGTCGATCAACTTTTATAACCTGATCGAACCTCCCAGGACGTAACAGAGCAGGATCAAGTACATCAGGTCTATTTGTCGATCCCATAAATAACACATGCCAATCACGCTTAGGAGGTTCCTTACCCAACAAACGATTGATGGTGGCTTTTAACTTATCCATTCGAGTCTGCTCACTGATACCATCCATTTCATACAATAAACGAGTCAATGCGCCGTTCATCATGCCACCACCCATCATACCGCCAGCCATCTGTCCACCACCCATTACACCACCTCTACTCATACCTACGGCATCAATTTCATCGATATATGCAATACAAGCACCGTATTCTCTCGCTAATTTTCTAGCCTTTTTCACAAAAGTCATCATCTTCAATGTATCCATACCCCAAAACATACCTCTAAATCCTGATCCTTCAACAGACATAAAAGCTATACCAGCCTCGCCTGCCATAGCTTTCGCTAACAATGTCTTACCAGTACCAGGCTCTCCAAACAGCATTAAACCATTGATATATTGACCTCCCATCTCAACAAATTTGTCGCGATCACCAAGAAGACTAATCCATTGCTTGACCAGCTTTAATAGTGCAGGCTGACCCCAATAGTCATCAAATGTAACTTGTTTGTCATCACCAGGCTTGACTACTACGGTCCTAGTACGACTAATGAACCAAAACAGTGCTCCAAACTGCACTACCATAAACAGAATAGCAAACAAGAGTCTTCCAATAAAAGAAATAGCCAATAAAAACAGATTAAGGACGCTGGGATCAGCTGATACCCAAAATAGCATCAAGCCGGCTAATATGACCCACCACAATCGCCTAAACACATTAAGACCAATTTCCCAGATCTGCTTTCTTTTAGAAATCAAACCTTCAACAGATGAAGCAATATCTCTTGTTTTTTTATCAAAAACCACAGCCTCTTCCTTTGTATCACCCCCGCTCCCATAGCCATTATCCAATTCGTCATCAAACTCTTGATTCTTTATAAAATTATTCATATTAACTCCTTAGAGCAATTGATACAACAATATATAATCATATCTACAACAATAAAATTACCAAAATACTTATTGTATAAGTATATCATCCATTAGACATATACTAAATTTCATATTACTGTAATGCCAATAGTTACATTTTGATAACAAAAACACGTGTTTAAAAAATAATGAATATATACTTATTCTTCAATACATATATGCAAAATATACTAAAATATATCTGCTTTTATCAACATTAATCAAAAACAACATGAAAAAAATATCAGATCCAATAATATCTTATTCAGATGGACAATTTGTTCCTACTAATAAAGTGACAATCAATGTTTCCCAAGACATGCTGGGAACATTTCGAGGCTACAGAATTTTCACTGCATGTAGAACAATAAATGGGACTGTTTTCCTACTTCAAAACCATATAAACAGACTATTTGAATCAGCATCAGAATTATCAATGAAACTACCACATACAAAACCTGATTTGGAAGAAATCATACATCAACTATTAGCCAAAAATTCAATAGAAGACGATTTATTATTACAAATTATGTATAGTGGAGGATCACCCACAAAGACTAGAATGTCTCAAAGACTACATGCATCCCTTTACATTATTGTAAATAAATTACATCCTGCACCAGATAATTGGTATAAAAACGGAATCTCACTAGCCACATACATATACCAACGTGACTGGGCTCATGTAAAAACAAACAACTATATAGGTGCAGTAGTCGCTCATCAAACCTCAGTAAAACAACAAAATGCAGATGAAGCACTATTTATTTCACCAATTGACAACAATACAATTCTTGAGGGAAGCACATTTAATATTTTTATGGTAAATTCAAATGATGAAATAATAACCCCACCAAAATCTGTCAATATCTTAAATGGAATTACTAGACAACTTGTATTAGAACTATTAAGATCAAATAACATAGTCGTACGAGAGATCAACACAACACTTAAAGATTTGAAATCAATACAAGAAATATTCATTTCATCATCCACTAGAAATATAGTTCCTGTAGTAAGAGTAGACAAAAACATTATTGGTAACGGAACACCAGGAAAAGTCACAAGAAAAGCTTCTATAATCCTAAACTCTTATCTCAAATCGTATAAAAACCCTTAAAACCATTTTTCTATCAAACTGAATATATCTAAAAAATTTGAAAAATATAAATTGATTCCTGATATAATGTCAAAATGAGCAACGGTGAACCAGCAAACCACCTGTCAACCCTGCAGACCTTTACGGATTGGGTACGTCAAGCTTTTAGCTTTATACTAAACCCTATTGCCAACTATATTGTCAAATTAGGAATACATCCAAATACCCTGACAATTGGTGGATTGACAGGAAACATGATTGGAGCCTATTACTTGTCACAGGGAAACTTTTTATTAGGAGGGATAATAATACTTTTAATGGGACCTATAGATGCACTAGACGGCGCCACAGCTAGAGCAAAAGGCACAGTAAACCCATGGGGTGCATTTATAGATTCAACTACTGATAGATGGTCAGAGTCAGTAATACTACTAGGACTCTTAGTACACTATACAACTAACAGTGAAACTCAAAGTGCCGTATTAGTTGTTTTAGCCTTAATCGGATCACTTATGGTCTCATATAGTAGAGCAAGAGCAGAAGCCTTAGGATTTAAGGCAAATGTTGGAGTTATGACCAGACTAGAAAGATACCTAGTATTAGCTCCTGCCCTACTATTCGGTTACCCATTAATAGCTCTTTGGATAATGGCACCATTAGCTAATATCACAGCTGTTCAAAGAATACTGCATGTTAGAAAACAATGGCATAAACACAAATGACACACCTATCAGAATCAATTATTAATTTTTTAAATAAACATGTCAATTGATAGCTTTGGACTCCACATAGGACCAATTTATTTAAGATTCTATGGAATAATTATAGTTACAGGTGCAATACTGGGCGGTTTTCTTGCTGCTAATGAAACAAAAAGATCTGGCCGTGACCCTGCAATTATCTGGGATCTATTAACTTGGTTGCTGCTAGGAGGCATAATAGGAGCTAGGTTATACCATGTAATCACACCACCACCTAGCATGATGCCTGTCGGTACTCCTAATCCATACTTTCAAAATCCCGCAGCAATTTTACAGATCTGGAGAGGAGGACTAGGAATTCCAGGAGGAATTGCTGGTGGAGCAATAACGCTATACATATATACTAGAATACATGAGCTAAACTTTGCGACCTGGGCAGATATAATAATGCCTGCAGTACTCTTAGGGCAAGCAGTAGGAAGATGGGGCAACTATGTAAATATGGAGCTCTATGGATTACCAACTGATCTTCCATGGGGAATATACATACCACCTCATTATAGAATAGAACAATATACTAATTTCAGTATATACCACCCACTTTTTCTATATGAATCACTTTTAAACTTATGCGGCTGTATTTTACTACTATATATCAGTCGCAAATCATACAAGACACTTCAACCAGGTGATATAACTATATCTTATTTCATTATTTATCCAGTAATTCGTTTTTTTCTGGAGTACTTAAGAGTAGACAGTTCAAAATTTGGTACAGTAAACGCCAACCAATCTCTAATGGCTATAACTGCATCTATATCTATCTTGTCAATAATAATTCGTATTTTTCTAAAAATAAGACAATCTAAATCTAAAATATAAGCTCCATTACTAATACTTCCTTTCGCTTCAACAATGGTAAAATCATTGAACAATAATTAATTTTACTAATAAAATAATACAATCTCAATGATTACTTCCAACTTACATAAAAATAATGCACATTTTAGTACAATAATATCAAATATTGGTCATAATTTTAATATTGAAGGTGACTCTTCAGATTTAGAACATTTCATCAACACAATACCAAAAACTATACCTATCTTACCAGTTAGAGGAATAGTAGTATATCCATTAACAGCAGTACCATTAACTGTTGGTCAAACAAGATCAATAAATCTTATAGAAGACGCTACAT
>DBHI01000143.1:0-3014 GCA_002296125.1 Anaerolineales bacterium UBA832
ATGAAGGTGAAGAGCATCATGATGAACATGAAGGTCATGCACATGATCACGGTGGGATAGATCCACATGCGTGGTTTAATCCACTCAATGTTGTGGTTTGGACTAATAATGTTGCTGATGTATTAAGCGAAAAGGATAGTGCTAATTCGCAAATCTTCGTGGAGAATGCAAAAGCCTATATTGCTGAGTTGGAGTCTTTAGATTTATGGATAAGTGAACAGGTTGCTCAGGTATCTGATGAAAACCGTAAATTAATAACTGATCATGAGGTCTTTGCTTATTTTGCAGAAAGGTATATGTTTATGCAAATGGGCACTTTGATTCCAGGTTATAGTACTGCATCTGAACCTTCAGCTAAAGATATTGCTGAAATTGAAGATATCATTACTGATTTTGACGTTCAAGCAATATTTGTTGGAAAAACGGTTAATCCTGATCTAGCTGATAGGGTTGCATCTGATACTGGAGCGGAAATTGTATTTGTATATACGGGGTCTCTTTCTGAATCTAGTGGTGATGCATCAACTTATCTGGATTATATGAAATACAATACGAAAGTAATTGTTGATGCCTTAAGGTAAGAGTGCTCAAATTGATACATAGCAAATTTGGTATCGTGTATTTGCTATTGCTATGTATGTAGGCGTGAGTTACCACCTCCTACTAACGTCTGCCAATAACCTGCATGTTTTTTATAAGTCATGCAGGTTATTGCATAATTATGATATGCTTATATTTTTGTGGTTACAATTTAAATATATAAAGGGTAGAAGATGTTTCAAGACCTAAAAAGACTTAGACAACATTTTTCACGAAGTCGTGTGCCTCATCATAAGGATGTACCGATATTGCAGGTTAGTAATGTTTATGTTTCGTATGATAGTGGAGTTGCTATAAGTGATATAAATTTTACTGTTAATGCTGGTGATAGTATTGCAATTGTTGGACCTAATGGAGCAGGTAAGAGTACATTGCTTAAGACAATTGCAGGGATCCAGGATGCAGATAATGGAAATGTACAAATTTTTGGACATGATCCTGGTGGGCATATATGCATTGCGTATGTTCCTCAGAGGAAAATGATTGATTGGCAATTTCCTGTTGATGTAACTGATGTGGTTATGATGGGACGAATCAGTCAAATTGGTTTGTTTAGGAAAACTAGCAAGTTAGATAGAAAAGCAGTTAGGGAAGCTTTAAAACTTGTTGGCATGGAACAATATAAAGATAGACAGATTAATGAGCTTTCTGTAGGACAGCAACAGCGCATGTTTATTGCTAGAGCATTAGCTCAGGAGACGGAATTGTTGTTGATGGATGAGCCTTTAAATGGATTGGATGCAAGTTATCGAAAGGAAATTTTTGATATTTTAGATCAACTTAAATCTATGGGTGTCACGGTGTTATCTTCGCATCATGATCTTGATGTTGTTTCAGAGTATTTTGAAAAAGTTATGTTATTGAATAATCAAATTATTCAAATTGGTATGATAAATGAGGTTTTGACTTCTGAAAATTTGTCTATAGCTTATGGCACTAATGTTATCTGATTTTCTCCTCATTTTTAGCCTGATGTCTTATAGTTAAGGTATAAAGTGTTGTGATTGTTTGTGGAAATTGAGTATTTTCAGTAAATTGTTGGAGAATAATAGTATATGAATGCAATTGATAGTTTGATTGAATTTGTTTTGCTTCCTTTACAATATCCATTTATGATTAGAGGTATTGTTGCCTCCGTTCTTGTAGGAATTGTTTGTTCTGTTATAGGTTCTTATGTTGTATTGCGGAGAATGGCATTTTATGGTGATGCTTTGGCTCATTCAATATTGCCTGGCATAGCTATTGGGTATCTGGTGGCAGGAGGTGTTAATGATGCTTTATTTTGGTGGGCATTGGTTACAGGAATATTTTCTTCACTATTAATTAGAGCAATCAGTAATACTACTAAAATTAACAGGGATACTGCAATTGGTGTTATTTTTGCGGGTATGTTTTCATTGGGGATTGCATTAATTTCTACAGTGAAAAGTTATTCTGTTGATCTTACTCACTTTTTGTTTGGAAATATTCTCGGTATAGATAATAGTGAATTGTGGTTGATAGCTGGATTTAGTGCATTTGTTTTGGTTGTTGTTGTTGGTTTTTATAGAGAACTTATGGTGCTTTCTTTTGATTCTGTTCTAGCTGAGACTTTACGCTTACCAGTTCGGTCTTTAGATATTATATTATCACTATTAATTGCTGTGACAATTGTTGTGTCACTTCAAGCTGTAGGTGTGGCTCTGACAGTTGCTTTGTTAATTACTCCGGCTGCTACAGCATATTTGGTCACAAAGCGACTCAAGGCAATGATGTTAATTGGAGTGACTATTTCAATATTTTCTGGTGTTATTGGATTGTATTTGTCATACTATTTGAGTATTGCTTCTGGTGCGTCTATCGTACTTAGTTGTACTGGCTTTTTTCTTTTTGTTTGGTTTTTTCAGTCTATTCGTAGATTATAATCTGCTTGCGTATGTGTTGATATTTATCTCTATAGCAACAGAATATTTTGGTAAACTACTGGGATCTCAGATCCGTGTATTATAATCATTTATTAGACTAATAAAGTAGGGTCACCTTCAGGCCATGCTAACCCTCCATCGCTACGATGCAGAGATGATAGTGTTTCCATGTCTTTACTATTTATGACAAATGAATCTAGATTGATGTTTTGCTTGATACGATGATGTTTTGATGATTTTGGTATGATTGCATATTTGTGCTGTAGAGCCCATTTAAGTAAGACTTGTGCTTCAGATACTCCATATTTTTTAGCTATGAGTTTGAATGGTGAATTTGGATCTTCGCCATCAATTTTCATTTGCTTTGATTTTGAGCTTTTTTCTCCTTTTTGTGATCGCCAATTAGAAAGTGGTGCTAGGCTACTAAATGCAATTATTGGAATAGTATTGCGTTGGAGATAAGAAACAAGATCAGTTTTTTGACTCCATGGATGCAATTCAATTTGGTTT
>DBHI01000143.1:3315-3980 GCA_002296125.1 Anaerolineales bacterium UBA832
CATGGATGCAATTCAATTTGGTTTGCATCTGGTATGGGTAATCCGGCCTGTTTGATTTCTTCTATATGAATTTGATTATAATTACTAACTCCAACTGACTTGGCTTTCCCAAGATTCTTTAGTTCTATCATTGCTCTCCATTGATCAACTCGTTCGTTTTTGCAGAATGGAGCATGAATAAGATAAAGATCAATGTAATCTAAATGTAGTTTTTCTAGGCTTGATTCAATTGAGGATAGAGTTTCTAAATAGGTCATAGGTGACTGTCCTCGGTTCTGATTACCAGTATAGACTTTTGTAGTAATAAATATTTCTTCACGAGTCAAGCCTTGATCTCTAAGGGCTTTATATAATGCTTTACCTACTCCTTCTTCATTTTGATATACTTGAGCAGTATCTATATGTCTGTACCCAGCTTTTAACGCTACTGGTATACAATGCTCTAATTGATTGTTTGCAATTAAGTATGTCCCAAACCCAATACTTGGTAGTTTAATAGTCATTTGTATTTATATTGTACTTTGAAAGCGACTTTAGTGTTAAAAAATTTTAGATGATGGTTTGTTGTTGTCTATTTCCTTAGGCTAATACATTGTAGACAGATCAATATTGTAAGGATAATCTATTTGCAATTGTGTTGTATAGTCATTTTTTTGCGTATATTG
>DBHI01000137.1 GCA_002296125.1 Anaerolineales bacterium UBA832
ACTAATGCCATTAGCATTATTACTTACTGCTTCCAATTCCCATTGCTTCTTGTTATAACCTTTATATTTGTCATTCACAGCATGTAATCTAACACGCCAATCAACCAATTCGTCTATAGACATTTCATATGGCCTTATTACAAAACCCTGCTGATTATGCGATATTGGAGTTTTCCACAAAGTATCATAATTTACACTTTCTATCAAAAGATTGTCTTGTTTTACTTGTTCAAACAATTTTGTACCTGGAAATGGAATGGCAGTTGACACACCCATTCGATCTAATTTTAATTCATTCATCATTTTTTCAGTTTCAGCCAATGTCTCAGGAGTTTCTTCTGGAAATCCCATAATAAAAAAACCGCCTGTCATAATCTTGTATTTCTTGAGCAATTCTGAAGCCTCAAAAATCTTTTCCCGCTTAAGACCCTTACCAATAATCAAATTACGAATATACTCTGATCCATGCTCAATAGCAATCCACGTATGAATCAAACCAGCACCTGCCATTGCTGACACAATTTCTTCATTTAATGAATTCACCATTACACCATTTGGAGTTTCCCATTGTATATTTAGATTTCTCCTATTAATTTCATCACATATACTTAATATATGTTTTTTTTGTAATGTTAAGTTATCATCCATAATTGAGAAATAATTAACACCATAATTTTTATTCAAAAACTCCAATTCATCCACCATCCTCTCAGCACTACTACGACGATGTTTCTTGCCCATCACAAGAAACATGTCACAAAAATTGCAGGGCAAAGGACATCCACGACTTGAAAAAACTGGAACTCGATTTTTTATTTTCAAATTTTTTGGATTATAAAAATGATCAAGATCCATCTGAAAATCAGTAAGGTCAATCAGGTCCCACGCCGGCATGGGTAATTCATCCATAGTTAGTAATTGAGGAAATTCTTTATTAACATGAACATCACCATTATCTGTCCGATATGCAAATTGATTAATTTTAGCTACATCATCAAGATTGCCATTTTCAACACAATTAGCAAGAGCCAGCATTTGGCCTTCACCTTCACCAATAGCCACAAAATCAATATCCATGCAATTCTCAAGTATTTCACGAGGATAAGTAGTTGGATGAATACCACCTGTCGCAATTTTTATTTCTGGATAATTACTCCTAATTGTCTTAGCAAATTCCAAAACAGTAGCAAAAGCTCCCGAAAACAAACACCCAAGACCTATTAATTGTGGTTTGTGCTCCTTTATATGATCCAATATTTTTGCCTGACAATACTCAAGCTTATCTTTTTGATCATGCACAGAATTAATGTTTAAATCTAAAAGCACAGGATCATGATTGTTAGCTCGCAAATATGATCCCAAATATAGTAAAGCAGAAGATGGATATAAACTCTCCTTCTTCTGTGTAGTATCTTCTAAAAAAGGTGCAATAAGTAATATTTTCATAAAATTACCCTATATAATTATAACAATTTTTTACAAATTTTCATATCTAACATGTTGGGACGATCTTGATCTCCATCAGCTTTAAATAATCGAACTAATTGAGACTCTGATGTTGATTTGTAAGCATATCTCAAATCAACATTCTTCTTCTCAAATGGTTCAAAATAATTTGGGATTATCAAACCATCATATTTTGTTCGATTCAAGAATCCAGCCTGCTCTATAATTTCATTGGGTATACCATAAGAATACATATCCAAATACTCTGCTTCATAATGATCTAACAATTGTAATATAAACCCACCTAGCAATGGAAAGGTATCATTTGAACCTATATAATCTACAAGACGTAAAACAACAACTTGATCTTGAATTATAGGTCGGATCACTGTTAATCCTAACAATTCTCTATCTTTTTCTATTGCATACACATCATAATCATATACAGGATGATTCATATAACGATTTATTAGGTATGTATCAGATTTGATAGGAATTTGATATGAATATAACTTATTGCTATCTAAAGTATTTAAATCTTTTTCCTCTATTAATCTACCCTGTAAAACCGTCTGAAAATCTTTGCGTTTGTAATTTATACTTGAAGGAACTATAGCAATGTCATAGTCAGTTTTGTTCGTTGATAAAACAACATGATGATTCATTATTCCAACTTCAAAGCCCTGCCAAACATAAAATGATAATATATCACTATTATATCCAACAACTCCTATAAATTGCGGTGAATATTCTTTCAATATGTTCTGGTATAAAAATATACCTAAACCTACTGAATCTCCATCTAATACTTTCCATAGACCTAAAAAAATCTGATCACTTGGTAATGATTCATCAAACTTTGATTGCGGAATAACTCCATGTACACCAATCAAACTATTATCCTTTTTAGCAATCATATAATGATAATAGTCAGATGCTTTGTGTTGAAATTCAAATACTGATTTATCATGAGCAAAGATATGATCTATTTTCCAATGATCTTTTATAAAAAATTGGAATTTTTTATAATCTTTATGCTCCAACAACTCTACTACAATTCCTTCAATATTGTTTTTCATCTTGAAGCAATATAATTGCACAAATCATAATAACGATTTACCGAATTTTCATTATCAAAATAAGCTTGCAAATAAATTTGATTATTTAAAATTCTGATATTCTTTTTGATAAAAACCGATGAATATGTAGAACAATTATATATTTCAGGTCCGTTATCAACTTCGTCTATATCATATAGATTTTTTAAAGAACCCTCATAAATTGCATGATTTAAGTCTAATATAAAATTGTCATAATTTATTTCTTTATTTACCCTAAACCTAAAATCTATCAATGAAGTACCTGAGTAAGGAATTACAGTGTAATTTACCACAAAATTGTTCTCATTAATACAATCAAGTAAAAATGCACCCGACTTTTCAAGTGTGCAAAATTTTCTAGTTAAAGTGTTTTGTTGTTCTAGTTTATATTCTTGAATGTTATGAACAACATTTACATCGGAATCCACAATAGAATAAGTTTGATTTATAAAATTCGCAAAAGGCACATATGCATTGACAGTACAAGAACCATATGAAATTATTCTATCTTCATTAGATAAAGATTGATGGTTAAAACCATAAACGTATGTTCCGTCAGAATCCCAACTTGTAGCCGAAATTATAACAAGTTTCGTTTTATCTTTTATAAATTGTAGGCAATCTTTTTTTATTGTATTTTTTCCTGAACATTCAAAAAAATAATCAGGTTCTCCAATCCAATTAATTTTATCTTTTTGTGAGTTTGTAAATTCAATTTCGTAAAAACTACCGTTAGGTTTTAAAACCCTAATATGATTACCTATTTTTTTTATACGGTATTTTGAAAAAACAACTTTATTATCATTGTTTAATATATCCAATGCTTGGTCAATAGTAATTGTGTCATCATTAATATATCCAATATTGAAGTTTGAAGTACTAGCTCTATCAAGCCAATACTTCAGTAAATGTAAACCAAATCTTCCAAATCCATTAATGCCTGCAATTTTTTTCATAATATTCACTAAGTATTCTCGATTATATTTATTTCTTGTAATATTTCCTTATGTATGTGACCATTTGAAGCTACTACTTGTCGAAAGTCTAATTCAGGATCTTTCCCTCCAAAATCAGTGATTTCTCCTCCAGATTCTCGCAAAATTACTGAGCCTGCTGCTAAATCAACTAATTTAGTACGATTCCAAATACGTGCATCAACTGTACCTGAAGCAATCAAACACAAATCTTTAGTAGCTGTACCAAATATTCTTGTAGTGAATGCAGCATTAGTTATAGATTCATATCGCCGAAATGAATGTTGATCAAGATGAAATTGATTATCATACATAACAACTGATTTTGACAATTCAAAATTATCAGACACACTAATTATTTTATCATTACAAAATGCACCTTGCCCACTCACAGCATAAAACATCTCATTCTCCAAAGGAAAGAAAATAACACCAAGACTTAAATTACCTGCAACCATAAAACCTATAGAAACACTCCAAAATGGTAATCCTGCAATAAAATTATGGCTACCATCAAGAGGATCCAAAATCCATACTCGCTCACTACTAGTTTCTAGATCTTGTCTTTCCTCAGAAATGATACTATCATCTGGAAAAAACTGTTGAAGTTGCTCTATAATGAATTTTTCAGAACCTAAATCACCTTCACTGACTAATTCTCTCGTGGCTTTCCTAACTACGTGCTGATCTTTTTGAGAAAGAGACAGCAACAAATCTCCAGCACCTATAGCTACTTTTTGTGCAATTTCCAGTTCAAGAGCATATTTATTCATACAATCTCTTTATACTTCTCTCAAAGATCGACGCAAATATTTTCCCGAAGGACCTTTTGGTAAGGCATCAACTATCTGTATTGATTTAGGAGCTTTGAACAGACCTAAACGATCACGAGCAAAATTTAAAACAGATTCTTTAATGACATCTTCTTCATCATTAGAATTTATCATTACTGCAAAACATTTTATATCCTCACCATAATATTCATCCGGTACGCCTATCACCAAAACTTCAGAAATGAGATTATGTTCATATAACACTTCTTCTATTTCACCCGGATGAATATTAACACCTGCCTTAATAATTAAGTCCTTTTTCCTATCAACGAAATAGTGTAGACCTTCGTCATCTATATATCCCAAATCACCTGTATGAAAATACCCATTACGCACTACATCGTCATATAAGTTCTCATTCTTAAAATAACCGACAAATACATTAGGCCCTTTAACTATAATTTCGCCAACTTCTCCTATTGGAACTGTGTTTCCATTTTCATCTATGAAATCAACGCTGTTTACATCTAAAGGCACTCCAATAGATCCGGGCATCCATTTTGGATCTATTGGATCATCAAAATGTGTTGGGCCAGTTTCACTTAAGCCATACAAATTAGACACTGGAATACCATACTTTTTTTGAAACTCAGATTGCATATGAATTGATAATGGAGCGGAACCACATCCAATATATGATAATGATTGAGTTTTATCTGAATCAAAGTTAATATAAGGCGTATTTAAAATAGAGTAGAGAACAGAAGGAACAACCTGCATATAACTAATCTTAAACTTATCGATTACTTCCCAAAGACTATTTCTCAATTTCAAAAATGAATCATACAATATAATTGTCGCACCAGTATATAAAGATGGTAAAAACGAATAATTAATTGATGCAGTATGACCTAATGGCAATAAAACAAGATGTTTATCTGATTGATCATGATGAAAACTCCTAACTATAGAATCTATCAGACAAACCATATTACTATGCGAATACAAAATCCCTTTGGGATCATCAGTAGTGCCAGATGAGTAATACAAACAAGCTGCAAAATCATCATTTAACACATTATTATTCGAATTCTCATTTAAAGAAAAATCTGTTAAGTATTCAAAAAATTGTGATTGCTCATCTATAATTAACTCAAATACTCTAAAGTCATATTCTCTAACAAAAGATGAATGAATATCATGACATATAACAAGAATTGGTTCTGTATACTGCAAATTCCTAACTAAATCATGGCCACTCAGAGTTACAGGAAAAGGATTAATAATTGCTCCTAAACGAATAACACCTAAATAAATCGGAAAATATTCAATACAATTTCTTAATGCTACAGATACAACACTACCTTTACTAACACCTTGACTCTCCAACCATACCACCGCTCTATCCACTATATTATCTAATTCACTATAGGTAAGACTAATATTCCTATCTGGTTCAATAATTGCTATGTGATTAGATCGATGTTGAGCATTTTTCCTTAGAACTTCAGAGAAGTTTTTTGGTTTATCTGCAATATCTACTGTAACTATATTAGACATCATCATCTATATCTAGTTTTTTTCTCAAACTATTATATATATCATCAACTGTAAAAAAACTAAACACATCTTCAATATCAAACTTCACATTAAATTCGTTTTCTACTTGCAAAATTAAATTTAATTGTCCTAATGAATCCCAGCCTAAAATATCATGTGGTCCTCTTGAACTATTAACATCTAATAGATCCATATTAAATACATGTGCAATTACTTTATAAAGATTCTGTTTAAGTTTTGACATTATTTTATTACAATTTAGAAACTAATCTTCCTGGATTATAACAATTGTCGAGTCCAATTTACCAATTCAGCATTAAAAGATATCGGTAAATCATTTGTATCAATACGAGGAACTTCATAATTGTCGACCAAATTCAAATCTGCTAGTCCAACTTTGGTAGTAAAAGCTAAATCAAATCCATGTCTTGAAATCATTTCTAGTGTATCAGAATTATATGCCCCATAAGGATAACTAAATGTCATACAATTGTTTGTGGCCCCAAGACATTCCAAGAATTCCTTGTTTTTAGTCAAGATTAATTCTTGGTGAGATCTACTACAATGATTCAACCACTCATGATTTAGTCCATGACCACCAAAATGCATTCCTTCACCAATCATGGTTCGAATCTGATTTTCACTCAAATACAACTCTTTTGCAAAACTTACCTGATCTTTAGTAACAAATTTAGTAAACAAATAGTCTATTATTTCGGACCGCAAAACACCCGGTAAAACATACTGTAACATACGCTTAATATAAATCACTTCCCCTGAATCAAAACGATTGGATTTACAATATTGATGCTTATATATTTCAATGTCTTCTAATTCATATTGTTCTTTAACATCATTTATATATTGATTTAATTTATCCAGAATAAGTACTTTATTATCTTGGCTAGCTAATACAAAATGTATTTTATGCACATCTAACATTTGACATTTTGTAATAGATGAAACTGATGGATAAAATGCACCTGATAAACCACGCTCCAACAAATAAGGAAAAACATATTCATAATGATCAACAAAACCATCATCAAATGACAAAAGTAACGCCTTATCAGGTAATTCTTGCTGACCATTGATACTAGCCACTAAATCATCCATAGAAACTACCTCATAATACTTCATGATATATTCTATTTGCCCATAAAAGTCTTGAAGCTCAAGCCCTTTGATATCAGGATACAAACTGTCTTTTATAGGCCTAACATAATGATAAGTAACAATTGTAACAAAATCACCCTGGATTTGACCACGAATTTCCATGCTATGTTATCCGATAAAATTATTCTTTGTCACTAAATTTATCAACCAACAAATTAGCGATTTTGAAATCCCACAAAGTATCTATATCCAATGATCTTTCCTCTGGCATAATATAAGTCATTGTAAAATCAGGATAAATTGTATGAGCATCTAACAATGTATTTACCTTAATCAAATAAATAGCCCCGTTTAATGAATAAAATGTCGGTCTTGTTTGTCTATTTTGATATTTACCTTGATGTTTAGAAGACATCAAGAATCCAGTAAACATATTATCTTCAGAAATTTGTGTCATTGTATATGGATGAGACAAAGATTCCTGTATACTAATTACACAATCGGCACCTGATTCAAACACCAAAGCCGCTGACTGATCTATATCCTGAGAAGTACGAAAAGGTGAAGTTGGTTGTAACAACATCAAATAATCTGGAAAATAAGCTTCATTGTCACGTAACCATTTAACCGCATGCACCATAACATCAATATGTGGTGAATTGTCCCCAGACAATTCCAAAGGACGTATAAATGGCACTTCAGCACCCCACTCCCGAGAAATATCAGCAATTTGTTTACTGTCAGTTGAAACAATTAACTTGTCAATCACTGATGCATTTAATGCAGCCTCTATTGTCCATGATATTAATGGCTTATCTCCCAATAATGCTATATTCTTTCCAGGTATTCCCTTGGAACCATCACGTGCTGTTATCAATCCAAGTACTTTAGTCATTTAAAACATCAACTTTATGTAATCTCATCACGCATTGTTATCAAAATCATCAAAACTGGCATCTTTTTGATACAATTTCCAAAAATATCCTTTAGATAACAAAAGATCTTCTGGAACACCACGCTCTACAATCTTCCCATTGTCTAATACAATAACCAAATCAGCATCTTGAACTGTAGAAAGACGATGGGCAATAACTAACACGATTGCATTCTCTCGTAACTTACTAATAGCTCCGTGAACTTCATTTTCGGTAAGATTATCAAGTGCGCTTGTAGCTTCATCAAATATTAAAACATCTGGATTAGATAAAATCGCCCTAGCAATAGCAACTCGTTGCCTTTGTCCACCTGACAATCTAAGTCCACGATCACCCACTACTGTTTCATATCCATCATCCATTGTTCTAATCAAGTCTTCTAGCTGTACACTTTCAATTGTAGTATCTAAAACTTTGTCACTAATAGAATTGTTCCACAAAGTAATATTATTTCTCAAAGTTGTATTAAATAAATACGGATCCTGACCTACAAAACCCACACGATTTCTCCAATCATCTAAATCAATATTCCGGATATCAACCTTATCGGCAAAAATATGGCCATCAATTGGATCATAAAGACGGATCAACAAATCTGCTATAGTCGATTTCCCGGATCCTGTTTGACCAACAAAAGCAGTCACTCGACCACGACGTAGAGTTAAATTAATGTCTTTAAGTACAGATGTATCTGGTCGACTGCTATAAGAAAATGATACATTTTGAATGTGGATATTTTCTACAGGATTAATGGAAGAAAGAATCTCACTACCGCTGATTTCAATTGGCATGTTACTGAGAGTTTCATCAGCAATTTCAACAACACGCAATTTATCACTTAAGTTCACAATATTATTTTGTATACTACTTACTGTTGGTAATAACCGACGCATCAATACCACCATAGCGGCAATTTCTGACAACGTTAAACCAAGATCTGGTTTAATAACTGCCACTAATACTAGAACGCCTATCAACATTGCACCAACTATCTCGATTAAAGCACCCGGTATTGCTGGTAACAACCTACTAACAACATATAATGGCAAATATTCTTTTAGCAAACCTTTTATACGATTAATAGCAACATTTTCTATAACACCAGACTTAACTACACGTATTCCATCAAGAAAATCTACCATTGCTACAGTATTTTTCTGTCGAATCTCATGCAATTCAGATCCCAAACTAGCAGATCTTTTTTGTATTCTAGGACCTGTAATAGCGTAAATAATCAATAATGGCACCGCAACAATTGGGATTGCAAACCATGAAAGATAAAATAATAATATTCCACTAGTAATAGTTAACATCAAACCATTAAGTAATGATGCCGCTGTTGAAATACTACTAACTACTCCCGTAGCAGCACGCGACAAATCTTCCATAATTACACCCCTACCTCGAGTAGTAATTTCATCATAACTAGCACGCATGAATTTCCCGAATAACCTAACTTTAAAATGCAACTCTACAATAGTAGCAAGACGATGAATTAACAAGTTTTGAATAAGCATTACTATATTCTTAAGAAACACTAAGACAACAATAAATACTAAACCAAAAACTACTGATTGATATTCAAAATCAAGGTTTATTTTGTCTGTTACGACTCCTACTAAATCAGTAATCCATATAGATGAACCTTCTTGTGGTGCAATCAATACACTAACAACAGGTACTATCATGCCAATACTTAGAACATCTAAAGTAGAAGTAATAAAAATGGCAAATGTGATCACTAATATTCGTGACCAATAAGGATAAAATACTAATTTCCAATATAATCTAAACATATTATTCTAACTTTCTAATAAATTCTTTCTCACATTTAAATAATTACTAATCAAGAAGAAAAATCCCATACAATTTTTTCTTCAATATTCGAAACAAAAATAGCAAGTCATGACGACGGTACCACAGACCAGTAGGCAATTTAATAAGAAAACGCAGCATATAATCAGTACATAATATCTGTTCTAACATACTTTTACATGTTCTCAAACGTCCATGAAAAAAATTAGAAACAAACCATATTGCTGTACTTCGCAATTGGATTTCCTGAAGCGTAGTAACTAATTCCTGTGCTACATCGCTACCAAAAATCTGCCATCTTTTCTGTATTTCCCATTCATTAAGCCAGACGTCTAAATCATTCAACCAAACCTTACCTGATTCTGCCAAAAGAACATTAAGCTGTGAATCATGTCGACGCCAATAAAACCGAGCTGTTTCATCAAAACCAGTTGTGCCAAAAGGGACTATTCCATAAAGATGACTTTTCTCTAAATTACGATGAAAACCTCCCATACTACGCAAAACATCAGTTCTTATAGTAAAAATACTGCCTGGTGCACTAAACATATTGCCCCCTCTCAAAGTATTCAAGGACATCTCATAACCTGACATATATCTAGAACGCAAATTTGTTTTCCTAGGACCTTTATTAATTATGTTACTATTTGCATCTACAGGCACAGGTAATCCAGCCGCAGTAATACATTCTGAATCATCAATAAATAATTTAACCATTTTTTCTGCATATTCGTCATCCATCCAATCATCATCAGATTGATAAAAAATGTAATCCCCGTTAGCTTCTGCTAATCCAGCATTGAAACATACGTCCACCACCCTCAAAGGATCTTCCGGTCTCCATTGATTATCCTCAAAATGAACAAGTTTCACACGAGCATCTCTACTATCAATCTCATGTAAATATTCAATAGTTTCAGCAGTAGCACCATTATTTATCAAAATAATTTCCAAATTTTCATAAGTTTGTCTTAATATGGCATCTACAGCCTCTTTTAACCAAAAAGGTCGATTGTATGTATCCATAATAATAGTAAAAATATGTTTGTCTCTCATCTACTTTACGAAACGATTCAACAAAAAAATATCTAATTACTCAAGTAAATATGAATTTTTTCTTAAGAACTGAGTTCCAATACGGGATGGGAATCCAAAAGTTGGATGATCAGATGAAAATAGATCTCTATAGCGTATCTGTAATTCTTCATCCCCATCATTAGTCACCCAAGTATCGTCTATACGTGCATTCATTTCCATAACAAGGTCCAATATTTCTTCACTAGTATTTTCAATCACCTCTATTCCAGCATCTATATATTTATCAGTTCTACCCCAATCATGAGCACCCAATTTAATTAGCTCCTTAAAAGTTATAATCTTCTGAGTACTAATATATCTATATTTCTTAGGAATAAAAATATCAAGAGGAGTACGAGGAACAATTCTCAAAGGTGTTAAGTTCACCGCAGCAAACGGCACACCAAAAATTGTAGGTATACCAAAAAGACCGCCTGTATCTCCTAAAAAAAATTTACAATGAGCTGTCAAATAAACATCACTAAAGTCAGATCGATGATATTTAGAATAATCAATAATACCTGGGTAAGTTTCATCTAAATCATCTTCAACTACTGAACCCATTCTAATTGCAGTTATTCCACTATCAGCCAAAAATCTAGCTCCATCCATATATTTGTTAATATCATTATTCCTGTAGTCATGATATGACCATTCCTGTCTTGTTCTCCAACTATGATTCTGATCTAGATATGCTTTATCCCGTGCACAAAAACATACAAAAGTATCATTTGAGCTAAAACCCAAAGAATCTAATGCCTCTCTACCTCTTCTATGCTCATCTTCTGTAAAACTTAATTGTGGTCCTACCGCATTCCATTCATCCCAAAGTCCATAACCAGACTGTCTCAGATTTATCCAAACCTTATGTTCATTAGTACGTTGATAAATTGATTCCAATATTTCATACAAATAATGATTTTCCACCACTGTCAATCGACGCCTAATCATATCGAGAAGTTGTCTATTTGCTGGAGGAGTCCCTGAAAAAAATATTTTTAAGTCCTTACTTTCATTAGAAGCCACGGACATTCTTCGAATGCACAACTCAGTATTAGTGGCCAAATGTCCTATTCGAGCATAATTAAGCAATCCAATCCTAATACGTATTAAAGGATATGCAATCTTTATAACAAAAAATAATGTGTGTCCTACAACTAACCGAAAAACGTATATAAATCGACTTTTTAGCCAACTGAAAGACATCCTCATATTTTGCCACCAAATGAAAAATGCCAATTTGCATTCTTGTATCTTAACAATTGCATAATTTTGACACTATTTACCAAGAGTAAAAAACTTCAAAGTATAATTAAGAAGAATATCAGCACATTCAGTTGACGTTTTATTTACAGTATCTAATACTAATTCAGGATTATCCGATATTTGATATGGTTCTGTAATCCCTACAAAATTATCATAATGACCAGCAAGTGCTTTGCGGTAATGACCTTTCACATCACGATCAGCACAAATATCAACTGGACAATCTAAATAAACTTCAATAAAGTTAGGAGCAAGAATCTCTCGAATATTTAATCGCACCTTTCTAACGTGAGAAATAGCACACACAATTGCAATATTACCCTTCTTATTCGATTTTAATGCTAAATTAGCAACTAACATACCTACTGCTTGACGATCTTCAGTTGAATACCCAAAATTACTTGGTAATCTTTTACGAGTTTCATCACCATCCAATAATTCAAGGTTATTAATACCTAATTTACCTAACGCATTGTATAAACTAGTGCCAAGAGTAGTCTTGCCTGATCCTGACAAACCCGTAATCCAAATAGTACCTAAATTTATGGTTTCATCTCCTTCACAATCTGATTTATATTGAAATCAACTAATAGCAAAATGACTTTCTAAAACCCGTTCATAATCGTCTTGAGTATCCATCTCAACCCAATACTCTTCACAAGAATCTACAAATCGTATTGGATATCCTTCAAAAGCTAATTTACTTAATGCAATAGTATAATAATCATCACTATACATATTTTTATCTACTAACTCTTCCATCTTATTCAATAAACTAACAGTTGACTTCTTAGTAAATTTACCAATACCCACAAAATTTCCATCTGCTTCTTCTACAGATATATGACTACCAATATCAATAATCGCTTTATCAGCGATACATACTCTCATAGTTTTATCAGTGACATTGTGTGTGTCAACAATAAGACTCATTTCACTATCATGACTCATACATTTCTTCAAAATGTTCAAAGAGATTAATACATCAGAAAACAAAATAATAAGATCGTCATCCATATCATCTCTAACACTATACAATGTATACAAATTGTTGGTCTTAGCATACTTATCATAGAATGAGTACCTAACTGATGATCCTAAATGTTGTTCTATCATTTTGTGTAAGTATCCTGTAACAACCAATATATCTTTTATGCCACATGCACGTAACCAACTAATCTGATGTTCGATCACCGTCTGCCGACCTACTTTTAACAAACATTTAGGTCGATCAATAGTAATAGGATATAATCTTGACGAACGTCCTGCTGCTAGAATAATAGCTTTCACTTTGATACTCAAGTTTTGTGATTATAAAAAGTTCTCAAACGTCTCATTGCCCTTGTCATCATTACAACACCTTCCTTCTCGCCATTCCCAGAATCGCCAAAACCACCAAAAGGGGCTTCTTCAGTTCTATATCCTGGAGGACCATTTAGACTAAATTGACCAACAGAAATAGCATTATGTAATTGATTAGCAATATTTATATCTGTAGTAGCAATTGCACCTGCTAATCTAAATGGAGACTGCCTAATTAATTGTATGGCTTCATCCAAATCCTTTATTCTCATTATTGAAGCTACTGGTCCAAAAGTTTCTTTGGCAACTAATGAACTTGTCGAACACACTCTATCAACGACTGTAGGCGACAACAAAGCACCATCACGTATATTACCAAGTAATATTGATGCACCTTCAGCAACAGCCTGATTCACTCTCTTTTCAATTAGAATTGCTTGATCCTGAGATATAACAGTTCCCATGTCAACACTAGGATCCATCGGATCACCATATTTGACATTACTTACTAATTCAACAAATTTATCAATAAACTGTTCCGCAACTGAATCCTGAAGTAATATTCTTCGTATTGCAGTACATCTCTGACCAGAGTTAGCATATGCTCCCAAAGCAATATTAGCTGCTAAATCCAGATCACAATCTTCCATAACTACAAAGTTAGCATTTCCACCTAACTCAGGCATGTATTTTTTTAATTGATTATCATTATTTGCCATAGTTTCAGCAATATATTTACCAATATCAACACTACCAGTAAAACTCACCAAGTCCAATCCAGGGTATGTCACCAATTGGTCTACTATTGCCTTAGCTGGCACACCTGTCACAATGTTCAACATATTTTCTGGTAAACCAGATTCAATCAATATCTCCCCAAACTTAATTGCTGTCAAAGGAGTTTTTTCAGATGGTTTTATAACAATAGAAGTGCCAGCAGCAATTGCAGGAGCCACTTTATGAACAACCATATTTAATGGATGATTGAAAGGTGTAATTCCAACCGCAAGGTCCCATGGCTCAGAAATAACAGTAAGCTCTGGTGATTGTGAGCTAGCATTAGAGACAAATTGTTTAGTCACATCAATATCATCTATACATTCAGCTTGTTTCACACTAAAATGCAAACAATTAATGGCCCTATCAATTTCATACATTGCATGCTTTATACATAGTCCTGATTCTGACGTAATAAGTTTAGCTACATTGCATTTTTGTTCTTCAAGAAGCTTAGCTGCCTTTGACAAAATAGTTGATCTCTGGTAACCAGATAATCTATTCTTATTGCAGTAAGATGATTCAAGAGCATCATTAATTTGCATGGGTGATAATGACGGAACAACATCTACTACTTCATTAGTAAATGGATTTAAAACATCAAACATTTTATCTGCAGTTTGTCTACAATTATGAATTAACATTTGTTTTAATCAAAATCTTCTATTATTTTCCAATAACAATACTATAAAGAAACTCCGCTAGTTCTAAACCACAATTCTATATTTGTTAACATCCATATTTTCTTGCCAAAAAAATCGTATGGCAATGATTGATAAGTAGTTAAATAATTCTCCAATTTATTCTTGTCAAACAAACCTCTTTGAATTGCCATATCATCCAAAAGAATCTCTTTTGCATAATCTAACATACCATTTTTTAACCATTGATCTAATGGAGTAGGAAATCCAAGTTTTTTTCGATATGCTATTTCTTGCGGTAAAATACCTGAACCAATCTTTCGTAATAAGTATTTGTTTGTATCTAACCACTCACTCGCCTGAAAACTAGAATAAAATGTTGCAAACATTTTATGAATCTTCGACTTCCATTTTAATTTGTAATGATATGGAATATTAATTACATGCTCAACTAATTCATGATCATCAACAAATGGTACCCTCGCCTCAACTGAAGCAGCCATACTCATCATATCTAGCCTATCCAACAAACAAGTTAAATGTACTCTTTGAAAAAGATGAAGAATGCGATCATAAAGATTGATATGTGTAGTTTCACGAAATATATTTTCCATTATACGAATGGTTCTTAAATCACCTGATAGTACATCCATAAGATCATCAGAAAATAAATCCCATTTTTCTTCAAATGGCATCCAATTATATACATGAAAAAAATGCTCCATATGATTACTAATACCTAACATCCTTACCACAGACTTATCGGATGCCAATTTACTTATTGATTCAGATAATGAGTATCCCAATATGTTTCTGGCAAATCTAATTTTTTTCCAATCCATTGGTGATCTTTGCACACGCCCATAACCACCAAACAATTCATCTGCACCTTCCCCTGATAAAACAACTGTAACCATCTTCTTTAACTCTAAAGACATTTGATACAAAGCTATCTCATGTGGAATAGATAAAGGTCCATCTCGATGCTCAACTAATTTAGGCCAAACGTCTAAATAATTTGAATTAGATAAAACAATCTGAGTATGATTAGTATTACAATGATTACTGACTAACTGAGCAAAACTTTCTTCATTATAATTATCCTCCTCATAACCTATTGAAAAAGTCATTGCTTGACTATCACTAGCAGACGACATCATAGCTACCAATATACTAGAATCCAATCCACCACTTAGATATGCTCCAAGAGGAACATCAGATATCATGCGATTCGACACTGATCTCTCAAGCAATTGCCTAGTAGTTTCAAGATAATATTCCTCACCTAGATCTTCAGTACTCTCCCTAATCGGTAACTCATAATACTGCTGAATATCCACAGAACCACCTTTATATTCAAGATAAGACCCTGGTGCTAATTTGTTGATTCCCTTATAAAATGTCATTTCACCAATTGCATGCCGAAAAGTCAGATAACTTGAAAGTGCATCTACATCAGCCTTTTGGTCTGTATGAGGATAAGCTAATATAGCTTTTATTTCTGAACCAAATATCAAATTACCATGTGCTAATGTCCAATACATAGGTTTTACACCCATCCTGTCTCTAAATAACAATAAGTTTTTCTCCTTGCTGTCCCAAATAATAAAAGCAAACATACCAACCAAATAATTAACAAGTGACACTCCCCATTCTTCATAAGCATGAATGATAACTTCTGTATCACTGGTGCTGCGAAAAGAATGACCTAATCCTTGTAATTGCTTTCTTAGCTCTTGAAAATTATATATTTCACCATTAAAACATAACCAAATATCTTGATTCTCATTTGTCATTGGCTGATTACCTGAATCCAAATCTATTATTGATAATCGTCGAAAACCCAAACCAATGCCTGCTTCAAAGTGATATCCATCATCATCTGGACCTCTATGAAAAATCGTATCAGTCATTTGTGTAATCAATTCATGATCTATATATTCATCATAATTGGCAGATGCTATACCTACAAAGCCACACATATTACTATTTCTCCATAAATTTGTATTGATTTTTAGATATGATTATTAATACTTTCAACAAATCTTGAGGTAATTTCTATCGGAGTTAAAGATGGCCTCGAGGGCATTTGTTCTTGTATGTGTTTAAGTTTAATGTGCAAAAATATAGGACCTTCAACAGAATGGAATTTTTCCCAATAATAGGACAATGAATCATTACTATATACAGTCACAGCTCTCCGATATCCAGCAGCTAGTGCCATCTCAGATAAAGATACTGTCGATGACACAGATGGCTGTCCACCTGTTGAAGCATACATTTCATTATCAAATACAACATGAATATAATTAGAAGGTTTGTAATGTCCAATAGTAGCTAAAGAACCCAATCGCATCAATATTGCTCCGTCACCATCTAATACAACTATCCTCTGTTTAGATTTAATTAATGATATACCTAAACCTAATGCAGCTGCTGTACCCATTGATCCTTGCATATAAAAATTCTGAGGGCGATCGTTATATTGAAACAATGCTCTGGAAAGAATGCCTGTCGTTGAAATAACGATATCCTGCCCAAAATGAAATTTATTAATTACATCTGTTAACTTTAACGTTACTATCTTTGGTTCATCATTTTCTTCCATTTCACCAACATTTCTATCAAATGCTTCTTGATGCAAATCTTTTGCATGAGCATATGATTGCAACATATTACGTTTTAAAACAAAAGCCGCTGGTATTTGAGTACTTCGCATATGATCAAATGCTCTAGAAACTGCTGAAGTTACATCAATATCATTAGAAGGAAATTCCTGACGATAAATACCCATTAAATCAATTAATGAATCAGTTATTTTCCCCATAATAAGATGCTGAGCAGCATCTGGTTGGCTATCTGGATCTCCTCTATGAGATACAATGAGCAAAACTGGAATCTTATATATATTAGTCAATGAAGTAATAGGATTAACTACATTTCCTAATCCTGAGTTCTGAATCAAAATAACTCCTATTTTCCCTGCCAAACTACTACCAGCAGCTATTCCAACAGCCTCACCTTCACTAACAGCACTAACATACCTTAAACTCTCATGACTAACTATCCGATTCGTAATAGGACTAAGCAAAGATCCAGGCACACCACTTGAAAGACCAATATTCTCGTCATACATATGATCTAAAAACAAATTAGAATCAATCATTATCAGTACCCAACAAACTAGATTGCAATTCCTTAGCAGCTATATCTACATCAGAATGATTATGAACTTCCATCCATCCTTTATATACCTCTAGACCATATACCGAAAATCCACGATTAATGATTTCCTGTACAAAATCAGAAATTGTAGCCTTGGCAAAAGAATCAGATTCATAAAAAGACCCGTTAGCATTGTTAACACAATCACTATATATCTTATTTGCAATTCGTGCTCCTTCGGCCGAAAAGTAAGCTAATCCAGTAAATTCATAGTTAGCTTTCTCTATTGCAACATTCTTACCCATACTTATTATCTCAACCTTTCTCTTAACAGGAAACAAACTACGATGATGTCTGGTGCGTCCCTCACGTGTGACAACTAAATCAAGATTCTTATCTATCTCATGCTTGTGATAACGATAAGAATTATCAACAGCTAAAACAATATCCTCTTCAGTATCAACCAACCATCTTAAAATGTCATCCGTAAATAAAATATCAGAAAAAGCAAGCACAAATCCTTTTTTTATATAATCACTGGCACAAAATAATGAATGAACACTATGTGTTTCTGAATATTCTTTGTTATCACAATAAATCACTTGATTATCATCAAACTGTTCAAATTGATTGGCTTCATGTCCCTTTATTACAACAATTTGATTAATGCCTACCTTACGAATTGTCTCAATCTGATGTTTTAATATTGGCTTACCGTTAATCTCTATTAATGATTTTGGTAACATAGAAAATATAGGATCTTTCCCTGCTGCCGGAATAACTACTGATATCTGCTGTGTTTTTGAGGCTTCACGATCTTTAGATTTAACCTGATCAAAACCAACCTGGTTAAAGATTTTTGGCAAAGGTGCACACCAAGGTTCTGATTCAAAACCACGATCACTCGACAAAATACTTTCTGCAGTTTCCAACATCGCCTTGTGTGAAGCACGCAATAGATGATTAGCATGAATAATCACATCAAACCCATATTTTGCCAACTCAACATCTGTTATTAAATTATATGTAGTTGGCACACAAACTAGTACTGGCCTATTATCAATCTCTTTACACAATTCATCAAATAAACTGACAAATGACAATACTTCATCAGGTGTATCTTGTTTGGAATGAATCATAATCCCATCTACACCTGCTTCAATATACTTCTTAGCACGTAAAATAGCGTCTTCAACTCCTAAGCCTGCTATAAGACTTTCCAAACGAGCAATTACCATGAAAACATCTGTAGTACGTGCATCACGACCACGAGCAATCTTACGGGCAAACGAATCAGGATCTTCTAGAGTCTGATTAGCTGAAGCATCAAGACTATTCCGTTTTGGAAAAACCTTGTCCTCTATAATTACAGCAGATACACCTAATCTATCCAAATCACGCACAAAGTATTCAAACTGAACATCAGAACCACCCGTATCTCCATCAACTATCATTGGCTTAGAAGTCACACTAAGAATTTCATTAATTGTATGTATCCTAGATGGATTACCAACAATTTCTGCATCAGGTAAACCTTTTGAAGCTGAATCTGTTAAACTACTTTCCCAAAACCCATCATAGGTGATCGTTTGTCCTTTATATTCAACACTGGCTGTTTCACCTACTAAAGCACTCAAACCATTGTGAGCTTCTATGATCCTGACAAAACCGTTTTGATGAATCGTATGGATTAATTTAGATCTTCTTTCATCGGGATTCGCATTAAATCTTAATGACATATTATTGATATCTCCATTAAATCTTTAATTAACAATTAACATATCTTCATTTTGACGTAAAAATTCTGATCCTATATAACCAGGAAAATACCTCATAGGATGATTCTGGGGGAATACGTTGCGAAATCTATTCTGAAACTCTTGATGACTTGCCTCATCTACCCAGACACCTTGTAAACGCAAAAACATTTCTTTCGTTAAGTCTAGTATTTCCTCAGAAGAATTATTTATAATTTCTATTCCCTCATCAGCAATAGTTTTTTGTGTATCATGCCATAATCTATTCCAATCTGCACCTCTTAACACCATTTCATGAAATGTCATATAGCGATTTTCAATATTGTTCCAATATTTCTTTAATATAAATAAATCATGATTAGATCTTCCACTTTCAGCTAATGGGACCATATTAACAAAAACCATTGGAATATCAAATATATGAGACAGATAATATATCCCAGCCGTACAACCTATAAAAAACTTGCAATGAGACTGTAAAAACACATCAGCAAATTCAGGATTTTGCATTTTGTTTCTTGCATGATATGCATAATCAATAATTCTTTCATCACCATTTGAAAACTCTTCTTTAGCTTGATGTCCAACCCTTACAACATATAAACCCTGTTCAACTAACCATTCCGCTGCGGGCATATATGAGGAAATATCACAATCACGAAAATCATTGTAGGAAAAATAATCTTGTGGATCCCTTATAAAATCAGGTGAATCTGTATAATCACTATCACGTGCATGTATACACACATATTCCCGATTTGCCGGAATACCCAAATCTACCAAAATACGTTTACCATCTTCAATTTCTTCATTAGTAAAATTAAGCTGTGGCCCAATTGTCTGCCATATTTCCCATTCTAACAAAAAGCCTGAATGACTAAAATCAATCCATGAAAAACGATCCAAAGTTTTTCTTGAATTTTCGTGTTGTTTTAATATATTATCTTGGATCTTTTTTAATAACTCCCATATGAAATCATTTTGTATCAGTTTTGTCCTTCTTTCAATCATAGTCAAAATCTGATGATTAACTGGATTACAACCTGCAATCAGAAGATCTATACTTTTTTTCTTGTCTGACATATGCTTTTGATTTCTTAAGTAATACTCCATGTTTCCAGAAATTCTACCTAAAGACCTGTATGGTATTAAACCAATCCTTAGGGAATACACTGGACGTAATATAATCAAAAACAAATTGATAATGAAACTAATAATACTAAACATAACTATACAAGATCTTCAACACTCAAAAATAATTTACTAAAAAATGCAAAACAAAACCATGCTATAGTATGTCTGGCAAATATGCGCGTTTTGTAATCATTCTCTTAAAAGCCTTCAAAAACAACTGAGAGCGATTTAACACTATAATTGGAAATAAAACAATTGAAAATAAGTAACGAAAAATATTAACCAATAGATAACATCCCCTACCAGTTAACAATACAACATATGCAAGCAAAGAGTTGGCTTTAGAAGCATAATATGTGCTACAAAATTCCATTAAACGCCTATACCAACGTACAGTTGACAACTTTAGACCTTTATTAGACCATTTGTGTCGATAATATGCATTTGTAGTATAGTCTTTTAGAGTCTTAGGTTCTACAGATTCATGATAAGCATGTTTAATATATGACCACAGATTAAACACATTTATATAATCAACAAATACTAGTTTTTCATAATAAGACGGTAAAAGCATTAGAAGACACGCAATCAATCTATTCAATATATTATCACGGCGATATTTGTACAAATTATAGCCATACTTGATACAATAATTATAAAACAATGCTTCAAGTACAAACCAATCCAAAGTGGGAAGTGTACTCTGCCAATCTGATGATATCACTCTAGGATTAGGTTCATTCATTGGCTTCATATTGTAAGCCTTATCACCCCACCATAATAATCCACCAAAGGTACTTTTTAACAAACAATCATGATAATCTACACCTAAAAACCTAACGGTAGACTGCATAAGATCTTCCAATCTATGATGCATATCTTCATGCCTAACCACACGCACACAATCCAAGTTTATACCCTTCAAATACTCAAGACTCTCTGTAAACCATATTGAATGATAATAATAAGTACGTCGCTTATATATTACAGCATCAGTATTATTTAATTTGTGTTTATCAATATATACAACACTCTCATATCTACCCTTTAGATTTGATCTAGGATCCCTAACGAAACCAACTGCAAGCATATCAGGAAAATCTGGCAATAAATATTTAGGAACATATTCATGGACATGAATATGATATACAAGAATTTTCTTATCGCTTAAGTTTTCATTTCTCACATAAGCATATGCATAATGTATTGCCAAAAGGAAAGTTTTACATGTAATTGTTTGATCACAAAGTAAATTCATTAAAACTGTTTTAAATAGATTCTCATCTATCTCTAACCATTGATTCTGAGTATCTCCTAAAGTTGTCATTCCATCATGCCCAGGTATTCGACGTGTATCCAATAAAGAAGCATGTTTCTGACAAAAAACATCCACAATAGTTTTCCAGTTCCAATTATCTTTATAATCTGATGCCCACTGTTCCCAATGAGGATAGAGATACATCAATATATAAGCAGGAACCATGTAGATTTGTGGATGACCATCCAAATAACTTTGAAACAACTTGCTACCGCTACCATTACCTATACCAAAACAAACCATACGGGGTTCAGTAATACTATCAAAAGATGGATATCTCAAAGTCTGCATAGAGTCTAATTTATATTAAATAAGTATTTTAAGATAATCAATATACAAATATGTTAAATAATAGAATTCTGAAAAGCTTGTTGTAGTTTAATATCGTCTTTAGAGTTTGGAGCCCATGAAGCAAAAATAGTTTTGTCAGGTAAAAAAGGGCCCTTAGTAACCTCATGAAATACTACAACTTCAGTTATTGGTATTACAGTATGAAAACAATCGTCCGGAATCCTGTAATAAAAATGTTTACCTGATTCCTTATCTCCCATATACACATGACGCTCAACATTTCCAATTTCATCAAACAAAACAATATTCAACAAACCTTCAATTACATGAAAAGATTCTGATTTTCCCACATGTTTGTGTGGAGGAACATAAGTACCATAAGAATGTACAATAATCATTTCATGTATGTCATCCTGAATATCATGATGAGTACACAAACGTATACGTTTTCTAGGATTGGTTTTTGCCAATTCCTTTAGTTTGTCAATATCATCTCGATTAATTGTTGTAATATTTTCAACTGTATATAACACTTCTTGATTTACCACTTTATATTTCATATGTTTTACCTATAAAATTCCAATATTTTTGATGATACATAATCCAATGCATCATCAGTCATATTTTCATGATTAGGAATAGACAAAATCCTTTGAACCATTTTCTCAGCCACAGGTATTTCTGGAGTAAATATTCCTTTATATGCAGTATGATATGGCATCAAAATTGAATGATGTATTTTAGTTTCAATATTGTGTTCTCTCAAGAATTCAATCAACTCATCACGTTTATCAACCTGAATAGTATACGTATAAAATACGGGATGAGAACTATTGTCATATGTTGGGCATACGACTACATCTCCCAAAACATTTTGATAATATTTAGCAATACTACGTCGCTTCTCGATAATAAGATCCAAACGATCTAATTCCACTAATAACATTGCTGCCTGTATAGTATGCATACGAAAATTAAGACTCGGAGTTACACAATCTTCGCGATTCACTGTACCAGCATATCTTAATGCTTCAATTTTGTCCCTAACAAGTTCATCATCAGTCAAAACAACACCAGCTTCTCCATAACTATGCAACACCTTCATTGCATTCATACTAAAACATGCTACTTC
>DBHI01000083.1 GCA_002296125.1 Anaerolineales bacterium UBA832
ATGGAATAAAAGAAGGTGGGTTTTATGTGCTTTGATTTTCTATTCTATATATGTAGTATTTTTTACTACTATATTTACAAATGGCAACGGATTAGCAACAGGGTTTATGGGATCTTTGGGGTATTGGATAGAGCAACAGTCTGTTGAGAGAGGTGGGCAACCTTGGTATTACTATATTTTAGTTATGATTCCTATGTATGAATATTTACCATTTTTAGGTCTCATTATTGGTTTCGTCTTATATGTTACTGCAATAAGAAATGACAGGAAGTATGAGAGTAAATTGTGGTATAGGGACAGTTCTTTAGTGTATTTTAATTTCTTATTTTTCTGGTGTTTCGCTTCAATCCTTATATATATGTTAGCTGGAGAAAAAATGCCATGGTTAACCGTGCATTTAAGTCTACCTATGATAATTATTTCTGGGTGGGCCTTTGGAATACTTCTTCAGAGAATTGATTGGAACAAATTATTCGGGGTTAATTTTACAGTGTTATTATTGGTTTTGTTATTAGCTGGTATTTCTATGACACAAACGATAATAAGTATTTTAAATGTACTATCTATTCAAAGTACGAGTGTAAATTTGTACGCTTCAAGAGATTGGTTAGAAGTAATGTCTAGCGTAGTTCTATTAGTTGTGATGATTGTGTTATTGTACAAATTTGTTTCTAAGGTGGGATGGTTAGATATTTCTAGATTGATTAATATTATGATTGTTGGAGTGTTTGGAGTATTGACTATTCGTACTGCTATAGGATCAAGTTATATTAGATATGATGAACAAACTGAATTTATTAATTATGCCTCAGGAGCTCCTGGTATAAGGGTAGTGATGGAACAAGTTGAGGAGATTTCCAGAAGAACTACAGATGGATTATCTATAAGGATTGGGTATGATGATGATGTGTCTTGGCCATTTACTTGGTATCTGAGACACTATGATAATCAGGTATTTGTGGGTGGAGAACCGACAAGGGACTTGTTGCAAGACTCTGATTTAGTAATAGCAGGAAATAATAATTGGCCTGAGATTGAATCGATTCTAAGAACAAATTATTCGTCATTCGAATATATTAGAATGTGGTGGCCTATGCAGGATTATTTTGGGCTAAATTCGGAAAGAATCATGAATAATTTGTTAGATCCACAGAGATTGAGTGCATTGTGGAACATTTGGTACATGAGAGACTATACTCAATATGGATCAATTAACGGTGTTGATTATTCTTTGTCTAGGTGGCCTGTAGTTGATAAAATGCGATTTTATGTTAGTAGAAAATTGACATCCAAAATGTGGGATATAAGTAGTATGTCTACATTAGATATGGTGGACAGTTCTACTGATCCATTTGAAGATGTTCATATAATTAGAGAAGCGGACAAGCTGATAAATACAGTTTTTGATGATGATGAAGGAATGGATCGTCCAAAGGATGTATCAATATCAGATGATGGGTTTATATATGTTGCAGATACGTTTAATCATCGTATTTTGAAATTCGATAATCAAGGCAAACTAGTATTGCAATGGGGTTTTTATGGTTCAGTATATGAGTCTAATGAGCGTAGTAATGGCTTGAATGAACCGTGGGGTATTGACGTTTCTAAAGATGGGTTTGTATATGTTGCTGACACCTGGAATCATAGGATCGTTAAATATGATTTGGAAGGTGATTTCGTTTTATCTTGGGGAGGTTTTGGCGATGACGCTGATCTTTATAGTATGTGGGGACCTAGAGAGGTTTTAGTAGGTCAGGATGGAATGATATATGTTGCTGACACTGGCAATAAGCGCATATCAGTTTTTACAGATGACGGACAAATTGTACGTCAAGTAGGTATGGGAGGTTTAGGGTCTGGTGAATTTGAAGAGCCTGTTGGTTTGTCTCTTGATAGTGTAGGGAATTTGTATGTAGCAGATACTTGGAATGCTAGGATTCAAGTGTTTGATAATGAAGGGAAATTTTTGTATGAATGGGATGTATTAGAATGGGATGGTCAATCTCTAGATAATAAGCCGTATTTGGCAATTGACGATAAGGAAAACAAATTGTATGCTACTGCTCCTGAAGGTTATAGGATTCTAGTTTGGGATCTCCTTGGTGAACCGTTGATGTCTTGGGGGGATTTTGGTAAGGAGATGAATTCATTTGATTTACCTACAGGAATAGATATAGATTCTTCTGGAGGAATATATTTGGCTGACTCTGAGAATAATAGAGTGTTATACTTTATGGGTTTTGTAGATAAATGAACAATTGTTTAGTAATTTATATTACATGTTTTGTATCAGGTCTAGGTGATATAATCGTTCAATAGGAGAATGGATATGAAATTACATGAATACCAAAGCAAGAATTTGTTTTCCAAGTATGGTATTCCTATACCGGAAGGCGCTGTTGCTGGTGATGTTGATGAAGCTGTTGAAATTGCAGAAAAGTTAAATTCGGATGTAGTAGTAAAAGCGCAAGTACTTGTTGGAGGAAGAGGTAAGGCTGGAGGTGTTAAAGTTGCTAAAAGTGTTGGTGATGTTAAGAGATATGCAAGTGATATTCTTGGAATGGAAATATCAGGCCTTACTGTAGGTAAGGTGTTGATAGATAGAGCAGTTGGGATTTCAAGTGAGATTTATCTTGGTATTACAAATGACAGAAGGAGACGCTGTCCAGTAATGATGGCATCTGCTGCAGGAGGTGTTGATATTGAGGAGGTGGCTGCTAAAACTCCTGATATGATATTTAGAGAATATATACATCCTTTTTTAGGGTTGAGAAAATATCAGACTAGAAATATTGCTTTTGGTATTAATTTGCCTTCTGAACTGATAGCTGATTTTGATGATATATGCCAAGCTCTTTATGTTGCTTATAGGGAGAGTGATGCTGAATTAGCAGAAATAAATCCATTAGTTATTACAAATAATAATAAATTGTTGGCTGTAGATGGAAAAATTGTATTAGATGATAATGCATTATTTAGACATTCTGATCTAAGTGAGTTGAGGGATGAAAAATCTGAAGATGAGCAGGAAATGATTGCAAGAAAACAGGGGTTGTCATATGTTGCCTTAGAAGGTGATATTGGATGTCTAGTCAATGGAGCAGGATTGGCAATGGGTACTATGGATATCATTAAGTATTTTGGAGGTGAGCCTGCGAATTTCTTGGATATTGGTGGTGGAGCAACTGCCGATAAAGTGTCTGAAGCTCTGAGGATTATACTGATGGATCCAGGTGTAAAAGTTCTTTTGATAAATATATTTGGGGGAATTACTAGGTGTGATGAAGTGGCTAAGGGTATTATCGAGGCTATAGAAAAAGTTGGTGTAGAGGTTCCTATGGTAGTAAGATTAGTAGGAACTAATGAGGAAGAAGGTAGAGATATTCTTGCTAATGCTGAATTAACTACTGCATCATCTTTGGCTGATGCGGCTCAGAAGGCTATTAAGCTGGCATAATGAATAGAGGTATATATGAGTATATTAGTAAACAAAAATACAAAGGTAATAGTTCAGGGAATTACAGGGAGAGAAGGTTTATTTCATTCGAGGCAGATGTTGGCATATGGTACTAATATTGTCGCTGGAGTTACACCAGGTAAGGGTGGTGATGTAATTGAAGGAGATATTCCAGTATATGATTCTTGTAGGAATGTAATAAAAGATCACAATATAGATTGTTCCGTGATATATGTTCCAGCTAGATTTGCTGCTGAAGCTATTATTGAAGCTGCTGAATGTGGTATTGAATTAATAGTATGTATTACTGAAGGTGTTCCAGTTAGCGATATGATGGAAGTTAGATCATATATAGACTCTGTAGGCTCTAGATTGATTGGTCCGAACTGTCCTGGTATTTTGACTCCTGGTCAAACAAAAATTGGAATTATACCTGGGCATATTGCAAAACCTGGTAATGTTGGTGTGGTTTCTAGATCTGGTACATTGACATATGAGGTGTTGTATGCGTTGAAACAGCATGAATTGGGTGCAACTACTTGTGTAGGAATAGGTGGAGACCCCGTGAATGGCACAAATTTTATTGATGTTATTGAACTGTTTCAGGATGATGATCAAACTCAACAAATAGTAATGATTGGAGAGATAGGCGGTTCTGCAGAAGAAGAAGCAGCCGATTATATATTAGATAATGTTGATAAACCAGTAGTAGCATTTATTGCAGGACAAACAGCTCCTCCTGGAAAGCGAATGGGACATGCTGGAGCAATTGTTGAAGGTGGATCTGGGAAAGCTTCTGATAAAATAGATGCATTAAAAGTATCTGGTGTTTACATTGCTAATCATCCAGAGGAGATACCCATGATGTTATTGAATAACATCAACGGGGACCAGAATTAAAAGTCTAATTATAGTCTAACTATTTTAAATATAGTGGATACACAGAACAACAAACTTCAAATAGGCTTTCTAGTAGTTATTGCTGCTACTATATTAGCTGTATGGCCTTTTTTATCATCCCCTAGTTTACCTACGGGTACAGATGCTGAAATACATATATTTAGGGCGGCTCAGGTAGAAAAATCTATTACTGAAGGAATTTTATATCCTCGATGGGCACCAGATTTTTATTATGGTAATGGCTATCCTATTTTTAACTATTATGCACCTTTAGCCTATCATTTAGCAGCGTACTATAGCCTGTTGACTGGTTTTGGTGTGGTAGCAGGTAGTAAGTTTGTTTTGATACTTGCTGCGTTTTTAGGTTCTGTGGGTATGTACATGTTTGTCGCAAAAAGATGGGGTAGAGTCGAAGCTATGATAGCAGGAGTTTGTTGGTGCTATTCCCCATACATTATTTTTTTAGAGCCGCATGCTCGTGGAGAAATTGCGGAATCATTGGCAATAGGAATTTCGCCATTGGTTCTATGGTTATTTGATCAGGTTAGGAATACTGGTCACAAATATCACATTGTTTTAGCTGCCCTTAGTTTAGCTGCCGTAATTCTGTCACATCCATTGACAGCATTAGTAACTTATGGGTTCTTGATAATATTCTTGCTTTGGGAATTTATTATTACTCCATTAACTCTTGATGATTCTTCTAAATCAATAAATGGAGGTACAGTATATAGTGTCACTATAGCAGTGATATTGGGATTAGGATTAGCAGCATTATATTGGTTGCCAGCTGGATTTGAGAGAGAAATTGTAAGAATGGATTATTATGGTATAGGTCATTATGATTTCCGAAGACATTTTATAGAATTATCTGAATTAATTTCACCTGCTATTTGGTCTGATACAGGTGCAGCATTTCCAGTGTTTAATTTTAGTATGGGTTCTGTTCATGTGGTTTTAGCTATTATGGGTGTTGCCACTGTATTCAACAGACATATGAGACGCCTTGATACTTTATTGATGACTTTGGGATTGTTTGGTGCTACATATTTAATGACGGATGCATCACAAGGATTGTGGGAAATGATTCCTCCAATGAGATACTTTCAGTTTCCAATGAGGTTTTTGGGTTCAGCAGCTTTAGCTATTGTTCCTCTTTGTGGATTGTCTATGGCTTGGGTTAAGAATGTAAAAAATGACTTTATAAAAAATGTAGTTCCGTCAGTAGTAGTTGGATTAATTTTGTTTTCCTCATTTCCGCTGATGTATCCTCCAGAGTGGAGTGATTTTGGAGAAGTTAATGGCCAACGATATCACCGTGATGAATTGCAGGGCAAATGGTTTGGAACTACTTGTTGTCATGATTTTGTACCAGTAGACGTTCAGCTTATCCCTGATCCTGATCCATATATTACAGAGCAATATTTGGATAATAGAGTTTATATAGAAAAATTTGATAGACAATCTTTGCCATCCGGAACAGTTATTGAAGTTGTAAGTAGTAATTCTGAATCTGATATATATTATGTCTCTAGTGATAATGAATTCACATTAAGAATGTCTAGATTTTATTTTCCTGGATGGGAAGTAATGATTGATGATGAACAGTGGCCTTTTGAGATATCTGATCCGAATGGGAGGATAGTAATTAACATGCCTTCAGGAGAATACCAGTTAAAGTTATCATTTGAAGCAACTCCAATTCGAAGTGTTGCTAGTTTGATTAGTTTGTTTTCTCTTGTGGTTACTATTGTTGTTTTATTATTTGGATTTAGGGATACTAATGTATATGGATCCAGTGAAAATGAAGGCTCGCCTATTATATATCAACTGGCTCTATTAGTAGTATTAGCTGCCATGGTTATAAAGTATATTGGGGGGGTTGGAGGTTGGTTTCAGTATCATTCTGCAGGTCGTAATGTTCATGTGGCTGATTATAATACTTTTGCGGTAGTGGAAGATGAATTGGAATTATTAGCATTTGATATTAGTGCAAGTGATGTTCATCAAGGTGGTGAGTTGTCATTAGTGTTGTACTGGAAAGCAAATGTTGTTCCAACTCGTAATTACCAGGTTTATGTACATTTGCGTGGTGAAGATGGTACTATTGTTGGTCAGTCAGATAAAATCAATCCAGCTAGTTATCCGACTAGTCGATGGGATATAAGTAAGTATGTGGCAGACAATCATACTATAAGTGTATCTGAGAATGCGTCTACTGGTTTGTATCAATTCCATGTTGGTCTATGGGATCATTTAACAGGGGAGAGGTTTTTAGCGTTTGATGTTAATGGATGGCTATTAGGAGAAAGTATTCCCATAGATCATACTATCTATGTTACTGAATAGAACCTGTTCTATTTGCGTAGATTGAGCGATATACTAACCAGGAATTTTCTAACATATCAGGTGGTGTCCACGGCCCGTCTATTATTGATACTGTATAATTATTTTCTAGCCATGGTCCTATTGTGGTTTCTTCACCTGGTATACTGAGGAACAACAATTGATTGGGTAATGTGTTAGTTTCTTTTATTATATCTGGTGTATATCTTTGGACAATATTTGATTGATTTATGTCAAATGGAACTAAAAATTGTAGCGTGTAGTATCCTGAACTGCTATATTGAGGACATACATTTGATGAAATAAATACAGCTTTATCTGGTTTGGTGATGTTATTTGGGTTGTAGGGTGGGTTTGTGTTTTTTGTCCAACCATTTCCAAGAAATGTGTTTATTTCTGAAGCAGCTATTGTGCATTGTTCATCAAACCAGAATCCTGTATCAGGCTGATCTAGATACCTATCAAAATAGAAGTCTCGTATTGTATAGAAAATAGATCCTAGCATTATAGTAGATGGTATCAGAATAGCTATAAACTTGTTGCTATGTTTTTTTATTGTAGTGTAAATCCATATTAATCCTGTAGCTGGAAACACAAAAATAATTGATATCAATGCACTTGATCTTCCAAAATGTGGAGGTTCTTCTGATAGTATTGTAGCAGATAGTGATAGTATGATCCAAGCTAAAAGGAATAGACGCTTATTTATGCTGAATTTGAGATTTGTGATAATTAGACCTAACAAAAAAGCTAATGACATTAATGGATCAAATATTGGTCTTTTTGGTATATTATGTCTTAAATTCCAATCGCCACCATTTGGAGTAATGAACATATTTAGAACGGTTGTTGTCTGATTTAGCAAAAGGTTGAGAGATTCTTTTATTGTGCTGTCTGTAGCTATAATTGAAACACCAGTTGTTCTTCCTAAAATTTCCGAAGGGTTACTAATAGTGTAGTGTATTAATGGTGTAGAAATTAAGATGAATGATACAAATAGATAGATGAATCCTGGTAAGATTTGAGTCCTTAAGGGTTTGTTGGTAAATATTACTGGTGATATTAATATTGGAATTAGGATTATTAATCTTATTGGAGTATATGAATACATAGCAACACCTATAACTAACCCAGAGAGTGACCAGTACAGATTTTTAGAAGTTTTGTATGCTAAAGATAGTAACCAGATAAAAATGCATAATAATAAAGGAAGTAATGCTGGTCGTGTTGCTAGCTTCCCAAGCATGATTGGCCATATGGTAAAAGAACAGATTATTGCAGCGATTAAGCTCGACTTGATATTAGTTAGTGATTTGGAAGCTAAAAAAACGCCTACTACAGTAAGAATACTTGCTATAGCTGATGGCCATCTTATAGCAGCAGGTGTTCTACCTAGTACATTAATTGCAATGGATATTAGGTAAGCATGAAGTGGTTCTCTACCGTTGTTTTCAGTTAGAAATATGGGTCTATTACCTTCTAGTATGGAGATGGCGTCAAGACCATCTGCTGCTTCGTCACCAAAGAGTCCTTTTGGTAAGTTGTTGATTTCATGTAGTCGTAAGACTATTGATGACAATACGATTAGGAATAGAAATATATAAATATTTGATATACGGAATTGCTGGCTAAAATTTTTTAGCATTTTACAGGATTTTTATGTAGTTATTCATTTACTTTAATGTTATCATGTCTCAATAAATTTACAGTGAGATTTGTCATATGAATAAAAAAGATAGATTAATGGCAGTAATTAATGGTGAAAAGGTAGACAGAGTTCCAGTCGCAGCTTGGAGTCATCAACCAATCGACGATCAAGATCCTGAAAGATTTGCTAGAGCTACTATATTTTATCAGAAGACTTACGATTTTGATTTTGTCAAAGTTACGCCTGCTAGTAGTTATTGTTTAAGTCATTGGGGTGTTGAAACTGTTTATAGAGGTAATCCTCACGGTACTAGAGATTATGATTATCCGTTGATTAAGAATGTTTCTGAATGGGAAAATCTATCAATTGTTAATCCTTTAGATGGGCAAATGGGTGATATTCTTAAATCATTGCAAATGATAAGTGACGGTCTTGAGAGAGATGTCCCATTTATTCAAACTATTTTTAGTCCGATGACACAGGCAAGGAATTTAGTTGGTGCTGATGAATTATTACTTCACATGAGATGTCATCCTGAATTGATGAAAGAAATATTTCAGTTGATTACTGATCAGACAATAATGTTTATAGATGAAGCGAAAGAATCAGGTATTAGTGGCATATTTTATGCTTTGCAATGGGCTAGCTATCTTAATTTGTCTGAAATAGAATACAGAGAATTTGCAATACCATATGATTTGCAGATAATGAATTCCGTAAGTGATTTGTGGTTAAATGTTTTACATTTACATGGAGATAATGTGATGTTTTCTTTGGTGAATGAATATCCGGCTGCTGTTTTGAATTGGCATGACCGTGATACTGGACCTAGCCTTAAAGAAGGACAAAAAATCTGGCCGAATGTAGTTTGTGGAGGTATTCGACAAGAAGAAACTTTAGTTAGAGGTACACCTGAGATGATTTTTGAAGAAGCTAGAGAGTCTATTGGGTCAGTTGATGGGAAGAAATTTATTTTAGGTACTGGTTGCGTAGCACCAATTGTTACTCCTTATGGTAATTTGATGGCTATGCGTGAGTCAGTGGATAGAGTATAAACAATATGCGAGTGATTGCAGGTAAAGCTAAAGGTATGCGATTGCGCCAAGTTGGATCTAAAATAACTCGTCCAATAACAGATCGTGTGAAAGAATCATTATTTAATATTATTGGTGAAGATATTCAAGGAGCTTCAATGTTGGATTTGTTCGCTGGTACAGGCAGTGTTGGTATTGAAGCATTGAGTAGAGGTGCATCGAGAATAACATTTGTTGAGAAGAATAAAGAGGCATTGAAAACAATAAAGGACAATTTGTGTGTTACTAATTTTGAAGACAGTGCCGAAATTATTGATAATGATGCATTTAAGTATTTATCCATAAGTCATGATTTATTATTTGATTATGTGTTTGTTGCACCTCCCCAGTATAATAATCTGTGGTATAAGTCAATGAAAATTATTGATAATAGTCTGGCAATTGTGGATAAGGACTCATGGATTATTGTACAGATTGATCCTGTAGAGTATAAGATGGATAGTTTTGATAACTTATATGTTGTAGATAAGAGAAAATA
>DBHI01000085.1 GCA_002296125.1 Anaerolineales bacterium UBA832
AAGAAATATGAATTTAGGAAATTTGGTTAGATCTATTGAACGATGATTTTGATACTTCTTTTAAGTTTACAGTGAGTACTTATTTAAACTATTTTGGTAAAGGCTCAGAATGGAACAACTAGATGTCCTCGCTAAACAAGTAAATCGTAACCCTTCGATAGTAATTGGGGCTATAATGATTGTAACTGCAATCATGTTTACTATTTTAATCACAGCACCTGAAGCTGGAGATCCAAGTCAATCTGGATTTATACCTGAAAACGATGTTGTAGATGCCATGACAGATATAGGTGAAAAATTTAATACTGAAAGTCAAGTTGTTACACTTATAAAATCTGATGATGTAATATCTTCGTCAACATTTGTTGACATGGTAGAATTGCAAATTGCATTTACTGATGACGAAGATATCTCTAAGAGTTTAACAGATCAACAAGCGAATATAAACAGTATTATTTCCTTACCAAATTCATTAGCCATACATTTTAATTTTACTGGTGATAATTTATCTGAACTAAAGTCTCTCTATGAGGATAAGAGTGACCAAGAGATAAAATCAGCTTTGCAGAATGCAATTGAAGACCCCTATGCAGGAGCTGCAATAATTCCTCTACTGGGAGAATTTAATGAGAACGCCACTACTGCTAAATCTACAATAATTACACTAAAGTTAGACAACAGTAATCGTGAGGGTGAAAACTCTGTTCAAGCGCTTGAAAGAATTACTAAGATAGAAAACGTAATGGGTACCATTTCGATGGACCATCGGGAGAATAAGTTCACTGACACAAGTGCTTATTCATTAGGCCAAGGCGCAATGGATGCTGAAATTAATTCTCAATTTGAAGAAGATATTGGAAGTAGGCTAATGCCTTTCGTGTTAGGTTTCATATTACTAGTATTGTACTTAACATTCAGATCTGGAACTGATATGCTATTAACTCTCCTTGCACTGTTTATATCTATAATTTGGACATTTGCTTTTGGAGTTATACTTGATTTTGAGCCTAGCTTTTTCTTGACAATAATTCCTATTTTACTAATTGGATTAGGAGTAGATTATGGAATACATCTAACTATGAGATACAGAGAGGGTGTTGTTGAAAATGGCGATATTGATAAAGCAAATAAGACTGCAATTATTTCTGTAGGTTCTGCTCTTTTATTTGCTACAATTACAACAATGATTGGCTTCTTTTCAAACCTATCATCTGAAATTGTACCAATAAAGGAATTTGGTATACAGACTGGATTGGGTATTTTGTCTGCTTTTATTATTTTTGTAACTTTTCTACCTGCCTGTAGGATTTTGATTGATAGATATTACGAAAGTAAAGGTAAAAGTGTGCTTTCGCAAACTAATGTTGACATAATTAAAGCTAAAAAAATGGGCAGCGAAAGTGACGCCATATCTGATAAATTCATGAGTATCGGATCTACTTTGGCTCTTAAGTATCCTGAAAAAACTCTTGCCTTCTTTGTAGTTTTAACGCTTATTGCTGGATATGGTGGAAGTCAAATTTCATCAGAATTCAACGCCGAAGACTTTCTACCACAAGAAGTTGAAGTTGTAAAACAATTTAACTACTATCAAGATAATTTCGGAGCCTCGGCCGGTGAAGTGTCATTCATTTATATTAGCGGAGAAAATTTAGCTACCAATGCAATTTTCCAGGCCATCGACAACACTCAGGAACAACTTTTGATAGATGATACTTATGTTTCTAGTGACCCAAATAGCGTATTTTCAGCTTTAAATGGAATGAGAAATTTAGCATCTAATCAATCGGGATATTTCTATAATGCAACTTTTGCTGAAATGTTCAATTCAAAGGATACTGATAATGATGGAGTACCTGATACTGATGCCGATGTGAAGGAATTACTGGATTGGATATTCGTTGGCGACGGGGTGAATCAGCCATCTATGATTAAAAATTTCATTTATTATGATGAAGAAACCGGAGAATACACTGTTTCATACATCATGCTTACAACCAAATCTAAAAATGTATTTTATGTTGAAGTCAGCGATGAATTAAATAAAGACATTAAACCGCTTGAAGATATAGAATCTAGTAGTAAGATTAAAGTAGTTGCAACAGGACAACCTCCCATATTTGTGGTTGTTATGGACACTATAACTGCAACCATGATTCAATCGATTTTATACACAATTGCATTATCTTCTTTAGTTTTAACTGCAGTTTTCTGGTTTAATGATGGACAACCTCTATTAGGTATTCTAACAATTATTCCAGTTTTATTAGTTCTCACATGGATCCTAGGAACTATGGTAGTTATTGGATATACTCTTAACGTAATGACTACGCTCATTGGAGCTTTAACTATCGGTTTAGGTGTTACTTATGCTATACACATTTCGCATAGATTTATAGAAGAGCTTGAAGAACATCATTCATTAGAAAAAGCAGTTAATAATACAGTAAAGAATACTGGTTTCTCACTATTTGGTGCTGCAATGACTACTGTATTATCATTTGGAGTACTATCTCAATCCATATTAGTTCCAATGCAACAATTTGGTACAATCACTGCTTTAACAATTTTATTTTCATTCTTGTCATCTGTTTGGGTTCTACCAAGCATTTTAGTTCTTTGGGCTAGACAGGCTGGACTAACTGTGAATAAACAAGAAAATAGCATTCCGGAAGCTAATGAGACGTTTGAAAAAGATGATGCTGAACCAAAATCTGTTATGGCCACAACTAATGACGGATCTGAAGAAGAATAAACTAAAATTTATTAATTAAATTTAAAACTAGCTTCTCACAGGAATCAAGTGCACCTTCATCAGATGATCTTAAAACAATAGTTGCA
>DBHI01000026.1 GCA_002296125.1 Anaerolineales bacterium UBA832
CTACTGGAGATTGAAAAAAAAGGGGTTAGGTTGTTGCGGTTAACCAATATTTGCAGTTAAAATTTTAGTAACACCATTCTCCACATTTCTTTTGAACTTGTTTATCAAAGATCTAAAGTAAGATTCTACAACTACAATTGGAATCGCAACGGATAACCCAGCAGCAGTAGTTAACAATGCTTCCCAAATACCACCAGATAATATGGATGGGTCTACGCTCTTGCCTGCTGATTCCATTTGTTGGAAAGCCTCAATCATTCCAAATACAGTACCTAAAAGTCCGAGAAGTGGTGCAATAGCAGCTATAACTTGTAAGCTATCAAGTTTAGAGCTGTAATAATCAATCCTCTCTTCTGATAATCTTGATATTTCCTCCCTAACATCACTTTCAACTTTTTGTGATATATTTTTGTGCTTCAATAGTTGATACATTGTAAAAGATATAACTTCAGATTCAGGATTTTGTGTTTCATTTAACTGATCATATGCTTCCTTTTTCTTATCTGACATCCAAAGGTCAATACTCTCAGATAAATTCTTATTGTTGAAAAATTCTACTTTATAAAAAATATGAAGCTTATAGAGAATCACTGCCAAAGCGTAGACAGATAAAAGTAATAGGATGTAGACAACTGGCCCACCTAGATCTAATAATGAATTTATACCCATAATAATTCCTTTTAAATATGGATATATTGTAGATCATTTAACATAATATCACATCAAAAAAAAATGAGGATTTAATGATATTTATACTAAAATAACTCAGAAATCATAAATAACAGATCCCCATATGCTTCTACCTGGCTCATCTACTTTTGTCGCAGATGCATCGAGAACGTTTGCGTTACTTAGATGCGATGAATATCTTTTATCAGTTATGTTACTTACACCAAAATTTAAATCCATACCGGGTGCAAGCTCAAAACCAGCAAATAAATCTATTGTTGTATAACCACCAGTTTTACCTGTATCAAGAACTCTAGAATCAAATCTATCTTGCGACCCTGAGAAGTTTACTCTCAAACCATAGTTAGACGATATAGTTGCATAATCGAGCACTATGTTGCCAGATAGGGGCATGATTTGAGGGAGAGGTCTATTTTGAGTATCATCATTACCATTCGTATAATTGAGATTGAGCTTAGTTTTAACATTTTGTGTTAAGTCCCGTGAGAGTGAAAACTCATAACCCCAAATGGTCGCATCAACATTTTTGTATACTCTTGCGTCATTAACAGAGTTATCATAAGTGCCATCAGACACACGATAAGTAGTAATATAATCATCAATATCTGTGAAATAAATTGATGCATTTATATGATTTCCTGCAATCATTTCCTCTGCACCTAATTCCATTGTCAAGTGTTTCTCCGAATCAAGGTTAGGATTTCCAACATGTCTATTACGATACTTCGCACCCATTGCCATTGAATTTTTTGCATGAAATAACTCAGTTGCATCTGGTGTTCTTTCGTTGAAACTTGCAGATATATAATACTTAGACATTGGGCCATAAGTATCTTGTAATCTTAGAAATCCACTAAAACTGTCCCAATCCCTCTTGCTAGCAGTTACCGTACCTGTATAGTGATCAGTATACAAACTGTTAGCTGATACTTGATTGCCGTTACCGCCAGCAGGGACGTCAGTAGCTCTTGTAGCATCTGCCTCAACTTGGTCCCATCGTATACCATACGAAATAATTTGCTCATTAGACATCATCATGTCTTTCTCATAGAAAATACCTAATTTTGATATCTCTACACCGGGCCACATATAGGTTAAGTGACGATTCGTGCCCATTATAATCATATTCTGTTCAGCATCACGAGTATTATGTTCGTAATCGATACCCATTCTTGCGTCATTGTCCAAAGCACCGTGAATTCTCCATCCATATGTATCTGAAGAAGCATATGTCTTCATCGTATCAGTTGTTCTCATCACATAATTATCCATCAAGTGACTCATGTCAGAATTAAAAGCCTCAACTCTCATTGAAGAAAAAATTCCGAAGGGTACAACTCTATAATATTTAAAGTTATAGATATCTGCGTATGAGTAGTTAATATCCATTGGTAAACCAGGGTAGCCTACATCATCTTGTCTGTTATCTGTATATGTTAACTCAACTTTAGATCCATCATCTAATCTAGTTCCAAGTATTAAAGACGAATTAGATGTTTTGTATTCTGATTGAAGTTTTAAGCCAGTTCCAGTTTCATAGTTACCTGCTTCTGTATAATTACCATTTAACCTAATATAGCTTGTACCATTACTGTAGGTAATATCAGCTATACTAGAGAATGTCTCAGAATTACCATCGAATGTTTGGCCAAATTTCATTTTAAATGGGCTACCATCTATAGAGGAATATGGCTCTGTAACACGTTTGAAGCTTACGACTCCGCCTGTGCCACCGGATCCGAACATAACAGATTGTGTTCCTTTTATGACAGTTACAGTATCGTAACTCTCTGCGTTAATATAAGTAGAAGCGGTATCCATTTTTACAGAACAGCTACCATATATCATAGCACCATCAATAAAGGTGTTGATTCTTTGATCACTTTGACCACGGACAACCGGGTCTAAACCATGACCGCCACGACGAATAACATTAACACCGTTAATTGATTGTAATAGATCACCACCATCAACAATATTTCTAGTCTTTACATCTGAAATTGCTTCATTGTTAACAATAGAATTAGCCTCCGACGGTGCAGATATTTCAATATCAGTCAGATCCTCTGCATAAGTTATAGTTGATGTAATAAATAAAATACAAAATAAATAAATATGTTTAAACATTGTTACCTCCAAAATAATTAAACTAAATAAACAATTAGCTTAAGTATGGGGGTGCTCTGGTATGTTTAGAGTAATTTTTACTGGTAAAAAGAAGAGAATTGCTTTTTATGGTTGAACTAACGAGTATATGGCACTTGTTAATATCTGCTGTAACTCCAAAACTGTCATTATCGTAGTCGTGAAAGAAGTTACAATTCTCACAATATGATTTAAGAATGAGGTTTTTTTCTTTGGATTTATTTTCAAATGTATCAATCATGCAGACATGCTTTGATTGATCTTGTACTAAATCTACAGATTTAAAAGCTGGTATAAAGAGGATATTTGCAATTATCCAAATAGATATTATATTTTTAAGTGATGCCATGTAACCCCCCTATATTCACTATACATAATAAATGGTATTTATCAAATATAATTGAGTACATCTAAGAGTCTTTTTAGGAGGGAAGTCAGTTCCTTGAGATACCTAAGTTTAAGATGGAGAATGATGTGAAAGTATCTTAAACCAGGTATCCAAGGTTATTCATCGGGAGAGATGAATGTTTTTCTTTAAATTAGAATCCGAAGCTTACTCCCGCACTTACAGTAAGAGGCTTATTAGGTCTTTTACCATGGTTGTGCTCTGAAGCTAAGAATACTTTGTCAAACAAATTGTCGACATGTACAAAGATTTTTGAATCTCTTGTTCCAGGTATCATAGCTGGTAGCTTATGAGAGCCTGTTAAGTCGAAGATCCAAGCTTTACCAGTTCTACGAGTATTTTCCTGATTAGCAAACATACTATCGTAATACTTAGCACCTAAATCAATTGTCCAATTTGCTGTGTGCATTCCAGTTCCAACAAATATTTGTGATTTTGGAATGTACATGATTTCGTTTCCAGTACGACCTGACACACTATCTGTATCTGTCTTATATTCTGACTTTTGAATCAAAGCAGACATTATAAGTGGATATCTAACAGAGCTTGCTGTAGTACCTTGCCCTTTCATAGCAGGTGCTGCAAACATGTTATCTAATGTGTATTGAAGTTCTAATCCGTAAACTTCTGCCTCACCGGCGTTATTTGATGCTCCTAAGTCAGAACCACCGCTTGAACAACCGCTTGAGATCGTACAAGATTCTAAAAGGTTATCGTAATCTACTAAGAAACCAACAGCTTCAAAGTATGATCCCGGTTGTGAATAACGTACACCAACTTCAAAGTTATCTGATTCCTCTGGTTCAGCTGATGAGCTTGGTCCAGTTGGAGAATATCCTTGATGATAACCAGCAAAGATTGAAGCACCATTTTGTAGATTGTAGTTAGTTGACATACCAATCATTGTTGCTTCATTTGATGCATCTTGAATAGAGTTACCAGGGTTTGCCATGGTACCTTTGTTGTATTCAACATCTTCATGTCTTACACCTAATACAGATGTAAAGTTACCATGTTTAATAGTATCTTTAAAATGTATAGATACCGCATCAGCGTGTTTAAGCTCAGCAGCACCTTGCGCTCCTTGAGCAGTATCACCACCTACCATAAGTGAGACGACACCAGCAGAGTTTTTGACATATTTTCTGACAAAACTTTTATCCATTCTTTGTCTTAAATCTTTGTGCCTACGATAACCAAACTCAAGATCGTGCATACCCATTTGCATGTTGATCACAGTTTGAAAACCTTGCATAG
>DBHI01000129.1:0-3199 GCA_002296125.1 Anaerolineales bacterium UBA832
AGATCATGCTATGTCTCTAGATCCGGATGAACTTAGTAGTTTTGTTCATGATATACGCAGTGTAGAGACTGCTTTGGGCGATGGTAATAAAGTGTTACATAGTGATGAAATTGATGTTCAAAACTCTGCACGTCGTAGTATTCACACATCTAAGTTCATAGCTTCTGGAAACAAAATAGAGATGAACAATATTACATTAAAAAGACCTAATGTTGGTATTGATCCTAGGTTGATTAAAGATGTCTTGGGTAAAACTGTTATTAAAGACATAAAGGTTGATACACCTATAACATGGGATATGTTGAAATGATTAAAATATTGTATGTAAGTGGTTCACGTGCTGATTATGGTCCTGCTAGAAATGTTTTAAAGTTGTTAAACTCAGATGTTAGGTTTGAATTGAGCGTTTTAGTCACAGGAATGCATTTAGATGTTGTGCATGGTGAAACTTGGCGAGAAATTGTTGAAGATGGTCTAACTATTGCAGAGTCCGTCACAGGTCATATTGAAGGAGATTCAGTGACAGAAATGGCAGCTTCTCTTGGTGCATATTTGCATGGTATGAGTTATGCTATTTCGCGCATTAGACCTGATGTGTTATTGGTCTTGGGCGATAGAGGTGAACAATTGGCTGGTTGTATAGCAGGTGCATTTCACAATATTGTCGTTGTGCATTTGTGTGGAGGTAGTATTTCAGGATCAATAGATGATTCTATTCGTCATGCAATAACTAAATTTGCACATTATCATTTACCCGCATTTGAAGAACATGCAAATCGTATATTACAAATGGGAGAATCTCCCGATAGAGTTAAGATTGTTGGTCTACCTGGTAATGACATATCTTCTGATGTAACCTTCTCTCGCGAAGAAGTATGTTTTCAATTTCATTTACCTTTGGATAAGCCTTATATATTGGTCTTACAGCATGCTGTATCGCACACATTTAATATAGCTGATTCACAAATTGTTGAAACTTTAGATGCATTGAGTGTGTTAGATGATTCTGTACTGTTGGCTAACCCTAATGATGATGCAGGAGGTAGGGTGATTTTATCAAGGATGAAAGAATATGCTTCTAAATATGATCATATGCAAATATTACCTCCAGTTGCTAGCCGCGAATTATTTGCAAGCATCATGTGTCATAGTTCAGTGTTGGTTGGAAATTCTAGTGCAGGAGTAGTGGAAGCTATGAATCTTGGTTTACCTGTGGTTAATATTGGTGACAGGCAATCAGGACGTGAGTACCAGTCTTGTATGATTAATGTTGATTATAAATCTGAAGATATTTACAAAGCAATTCAATTGGCTTTACACGATGAAACATATCAACAAAAATTACTAGATTTTACTAAATGTGTTAAGTATATTGATACACCTACAGAGGTTGTGAACTTTATTGCCAATATTGATTTAGATGTTGGACAGTACCAGAAACCTTTTGTTGACTTTAATTAAGTTGATTGCTTCTCTTCGTATTGGAATTACGAGTTATATGATGTTACAGTGATGATGTGAGTGTTATATGTTAGTTTATTGGAGGAATTATGACTATCTATGGTAAAACAATCATATTGCGTGCTATAGAAAAAGAAGATTTACCTATACTACAAGTTTGGAACAATGATCCAGATATTCAATATCATCTGGGTGGCTGGCATTTTCCAGCATCTTTGTCAATTATGGAACATTGGTTTGAATCAATTCAGGATGATGAACTAAATAAAAGATTTGCTATTTGTGTAGATGGTATTGGAATTATTGGTACTACAAATTTGGTGAATATCAACTGGAAAGACAGGAATGCCTTTACTGGTCTAATGATCGGTGAACAGCAACACAGAAGTAAGGGGTATGGGACAGATACAGTTATGACCATTATGAAGTATGCATTTCAGGAATTGGGTTTAGAGCGTCTTGATACAACAATTATTGAACATAATGAGGCTTCTTTGCATTTGTATATTGACAGATGTGGTTGGAAAGAAGAAGGACGTAAAAAGAATTGGTACTGGCGTGATAATCGTTATTGGGAAAAGATTATTTTAGGAATAAATCGTGATGAATATTTTACTTTTGTTGGAAAATAGAAGGTAGAATTTAGGCTAATCTATTTTGGTTCAAATAAAAAAGCTGTTTGAAACTAATAATCAGTCCAACCATCATCAGATAGTTGGTGGAGATTTTGAGTTGACATCTATTCCATCAAATATATCGGATTCATATAAGTTGCAGAAGTTTGGTTCAGTTGGTACCTGGACTTCAAGTGGGCGTGCTTCTTTAGCGATTCTGTTACAAGATTTGGTTAAGCGTGGAATCGAACAGATTGTTTTACCATCTTATTTGTGTAGCAGTATTTTATTGCCCATTAGGAAGATAGGACTTAAGTATTCTTTTTATAATGTTGATCGTAATCTGGAATCAGTTATAGAACCTCAAGATAAATCTGCTATATTACTTATTCACTATTTTGGATGGTTTAACAAGCTTGCTATTGAATTACGGAAACGTTCCTCATCTGAATCATTTTATTTGATTGAGGATTTAACACATGCCTTTCTAAGTGATTGGTATACGTGGACTAGTAGCTCAGAATTTGTTTTTATGAGTTTACGTAAGTTTGGACCAGTGCCTATTGGTGGTTGGTGCTCTTATACATATGATGATTTGCCAATTTCTAAAGAAATTGAGTCTTTAGCATGGAAATCAATAGCTGCTCGTTTATTACGTGCACAATATGTTGTAGAACCTTCTAATTGGACGGATTTTGATGTTGAAAAATTTTATTTGAACCTTTTACATCAAGTAGAGGTTTTTTTGGATCAAAATCCAACCGTTTGTAAATTACCCAAGATAGCATATGATCTGATTATGGGATTAAATTGGCATCAAATTGGTATGCAGCGTAGAAGTAATTGGCTCGATTTGCACACAATGATTAATGATAAAGTTGATGCGTTAATCACTGAATTACCTGAAGATGTAGTACCGTTAGGATATGTTATAAAGTGTAAAAATAGAGACAAATTAAAGGATCGTTTGGCTAAGAGACATATTTTCTGTCCAGTTCATTGGCAATTGCCCAATATTATTAATGAAGATAATTTCCCAGAATCAGTTGCTTTATCTCAACAGTGTTTGACATTACCTATTGATCAGCGTTACAGTTTTGATGATATGGCTCGGATTGCAGAAG
>DBHI01000129.1:3504-8878 GCA_002296125.1 Anaerolineales bacterium UBA832
ATGGCTCGGATTGCAGAAGTAGTGCAAAGTGAGTTGTAGAAAAGTGATTACACAAGTACTAGATGCAAGTAGTAGTGGAACTCATCAGTGGCAGTCAATAATCAAGAAATTACCTGTTTTGATGCGCGATTCTTATTTTTATCCTGATTGGGTTCTTTTACATAGATTTAATAGTGACACTCGTGCATTGATGTTTACATGTGAAAAACAGGGGAAAATTTGGGCTTATCCATTTTTATTAGTTTCTATCAATTATGTAGGTGAAAAGAAATTAGAACAAACATGGTATGATATTGAAACTTCTTATGGTTATGGAGGTCCACTTTGCAATACCGCAGATACACAATTTTTTATTGAAGCATATACTCTTTTTACAGAATGGTGCAATACAAATAAAGTAGTAGCTGAATTTGTTCGCTTTCATCCACTAATTCAGAACATTAATTGGTTAGACTCAGACACAGAAATAATATGGGATCGAGATACTGTATCATTAGACTTTAGGCATATTAATACAGCCGTTTTGCCATTTGATACAAAGACTAGAAATATGCTTAAACGTGCAGACAAGTTGAATGTAAACATTCGTCAGACATTAGAATATGATGATTACATTCGATTTGTAGAAATGTATAAGTCTTCTATGGATAGAGTACAAGCGGAAAATTATTTGTATTTCTCAGACGAATATTTTGACAAACTATTTGATTTTGTTAGGAAGAGCGGTTGTTTGTTGTTTGCTAAACACAATGAACAATATGTATCAGGAGCAGTATTTGTGTATGGCTCGACTTGGATGCACTATCATTTAGCTGCATCTGATCCTGATAGAATGATTTCAGGTGCAAACAATCAGTTGTTAATGGAAGCCGCAAAGATTGGTAAACAATTAGGTCTTAAAGGTTTGCATTTGGGAGGTGGTAGGACCAATGATCCAAATGATTCGCTACTAAAATTTAAGAGATCTATGTCAACTGATAGGCACAAATATTTTATTGGACGACGAATACATAGACCAGATGTTTACAAATATTTGACTAATTTGTGGAGGGAGCAATATCCTGCTTTAGTTCACAAATATGGAAAAAGACTTTTGTGCTATCACTATAATTAATGCATATTAATTTTTAAACATTAGACTTACACTATTTGAATGAATAAGATACTATTTGGTGCTACAAACAATCAATCTACAGATTCTATTTTAATTATTTCAGGTGTTGCTAGATCTGGTAAAACTACATTAGGTAATATTTTGGGTTCATGTATTGCTGTGGAACATGTGGAAGAGCCGAAGCCATTTGTTCATCTTCCAATATTGTCTGCATTTGGATCGATCAATGAGCCATTATCTGTCAATATTTTCAAATCATATATATATGATTTGTGGTATGAGAGATTGATTATGCGGAATGTCAACTTTAGGCCTATGGATGAGTCTTCAATTTGGAAGCAGAAAACAATTATGGAAATAATATATCGGACACTTAGATTAAATGATAGGAAGATGGTTCAACGATATTTAGACAATAGAAATTCATCACTAGTATTGACTTTAACACATACAATCCCGTTTTGTGATTTCTTTTGGAAGGCTTTGCCACAATCTAAGATATTACATGTTGTACGTGAAGGAGTACAGGTTGCAATGGACGTTACTAGTAAAGGTTGGTTGGCTAATGATCAATTAATAGAACCACAACATGCTTCACCATATAGACTGTATTTGAGAAAAAAAGATGGAACTAAGTTCCATTTACCTTTTTGGGTTGAGAATGGTTATGAAGAACGGTATTTGAATATGAGTTTGTTTTCAAGAGGTATTTATTATTGGCGTAGATTGTTAGAAATGTATGAAGATGTAATGAAATTATCAATGCAAACAGATTTAATGCATGTAGTTAATTTCGAAAATATACTTGATAATCCTCATAAGACTTTGTATAACTTGATAGATACTTTGGGTTTTAAACCTAGTAGAATAACGAAAAAATTAATTTCGAGAATAAATCGAAAAACAGATGAATATGTTGTTAAGAGTATGTCGATTGATGTTGATATAGAAGAATTAGTTGCGGCTCGACGTATGTATAGTAAGTTTAATATGTCAACTGATAGAATTGATGATTTGATTAACAGTTTTTCCTGAAATATACAACTGTGTACTAGGATATTAAGATGAACGAAAAAAAAGTTACTAAATATTTTGATGAAAATAGTGATGCCTGGATATCATCATCTTATGATGGTGATGGATATGATTATCCAACAGCTAGGTTAAGATCTGAAAAAACGTGTGCGATTATCAATGATATGTTTTCGGATGGACACGCTAATGTACTTGATTTAGGTTGTGGTGGTGGTCATATGGCTATTAATTTAGTAAAAGAAGGATTTAATGTAACAGGTATTGACAATTCATCTGTAATGCTAGCAAGAGCACAAGAATCTAAAATGGTCGAATTAATTAATAGCGAAGCAAGAGACCGTTTGCATTTTAGACAATGTGATATCCTTAAAAGTGGTTTGCCGGGATCATCATATGATGTAATAACTGCTTTGGGTTTGATAGGATATTTGGATAATGATTATGATCTTTTGATTGAAGCATATCGTTTGTTAAAACCAGGAGGAATATTTATAGTATCGTGCAGAAATCGCTTGTTTAATATGGTTAGTATTAGCGATCATACTTTACGTGAAATTGAACAGGGAACAGCTGATTTATTAGTCAAAGAAATTCAGAGTTTGTACCAACAAGTATCAGATACAAACGTCATTAATTTTGCCAGTTTATTATCAGAAGCAGCAAAAACCATTAATATAGATCCTGATGAGCAATCTAGTAATAGACAGATAAATAACAAGAAAAAAGCTACTATGAATATCGATGCTAGACAACATACTCCTGATCAATTGATGAAAAATGCGTCGAAATGTGGTTTTGGTCATAAGGCTTATCATGGTATTAATCCGCACCTTTTAATGGCTAGTGTAAACAATCTATTTCCTCCAGGTGTTTATCATAGATTATCATCTTCTTTAGAAGCTTTTGATGAGCTACCAGTGTCTTTAATTTGGAGTTCTGTTTTTATAGGAATATTTGTAAAAGATGGGGAATAATTGATGACAGATTTTGCAAGTTTATTGATTCAACCTAGTAGTTCCATTCGTGAAGCTATAGATTGTATAGAGCAAAGTATTGCTAAGATTGCATTGGTAGTTGATTCTGAGGGTTGTTTAGTAGATACCATCACTGATGGTGATATACGACGGGCTATTTTAGCTGGAGTTAATTTGGATGATAATGTAACTGCTTTACACGGTCGTAAGGGTACAAATAGTAGATATAGTGAGGCTATTACAGCTCCTATTGGTACTGATAAAGCTGATTTACTAGTAATAATGAAGAATCAAGATGTAAGACATGTTCCTATTGTGGATAATAAGAAGGTAGTAGTAGATCTTGTAACACTTAGGGAGTTAATTGCAGATGACGAATTACCTATACAAGCTGTAGTTATGGCGGGAGGTTCTGGTACTCGTTTGCGTCCTTTGACTGAAAATTTACCTAAACCTATGGTTCCTTTAGGTGGTAAGCCAATGTTAGAAAGGATTATTGAACAATTACGAGATGCTGGTATTCCTAGAGTAATGGTGACTACACATTATAAAAGTGAATTAATATCTAAACATTTTGGGGATGGGGAAGGATTTGGTGTAGATATTAGTTACGTTGAAGAAGACAAACCTATGGGTACTGCGGGAGGGTTGAGTCAGTTAGAATCTTTAGAAGAACCTATTTTAGTTATTAATGGTGATATCTTAACCAAGATGGATTTCAGGGCAATGTTAGATTTTCATAATGAACATAGTGCGGAAATGAGTGTGGCAGTTACTCAACATAAATGGCAAGTCCCATATGGGGTAATAGAAACGGCAGGGGAAAATATTATAAATGTATTGGAAAAACCCACTGTAAATCATTTTATTAATGCTGGAATTTATTTGCTGAATCCTACTGTAGCTAAATTAATTCCTAACAATTCTGTTTATGATATGCCTCAATTAATAAATAGATTGATAGAGGAGAAGCGTAAAGTAATTAGTTTCCCTATCAGAGAATATTGGTTAGATATCGGACAGCATAAAGATTATGAACGTGCAGAACAAGATGTGCTTCGAGGTGAAGCTTAATGATTGTTAGAAAAGTTCTTGTAACAGGTGGTGCTGGTTATGTTGGGTCAGTTATAGTTCGAGACCTTTTAAGGTCTGGATATGAAGTAAAAGTTATAGATTCATTACTGCATGGTGGAAATGCTTTACTGGGTTTCTATGCGGATGAAAAATTTGAATTTGTGTGCGGTGACATTAGGGATGAAAAGGTAGTTTTATCAGTTTTGTCAGATGTAGATGCTGTTGTGCATTTGGCAGCTATAGTTGGTGATCCAGCTTGTGCTCGCCAGCCAGAAGAATCTAGGACAGTAAATTTGGAGGCTTCTATTAGACTGTTTCAAATCTCACAGGAACAAGGCGTTAATAGATTTGTCTTTGCTTCTACATGCAGTAATTATGGAAAGATGGCAGATCCTTCACAATTTGTGGATGAAAACTCTGAATTGAGACCAGTATCTTTATATGCAGAGCATAAAGTTACTGCAGAGAAATACTTATTGGATAATTCTTGTTACGAATCTACAAATGCGACTATCTTAAGGTTGGCAACTGCCTTTGGGTTATCCCCTCGAATGCGTTTTGATCTTACTGTAAACGAATTTACGATGGAATTGTTAATTAATCGAACTCTAATGATTTATGGAGAACAATTTTGGCGTCCATATGTACATGTAAATGACATTGCCAATGCGGTTAAGTTGGTACTTGGAGAGTCACTAGAGAAGACGAGCAGTCGTGTATTTAATGTTGGTGATAATAATCAGAATTTTCGGAAGGGAGAAATTGTTGATTTAGTACGTAATGTGATTGATATAGAATGTGAAATTGAATTCGTAACAAAGGAAGAAGACCCACGTGATTATCGTGTATCTTTTGATCGTATTTCTAATGAATTGGGTTTTTCTATAAAGAAAACTGTAGAGTCAGGTATTATTGAGATTGCCGATGTAATTAATAAAGGAGTAATAACTGATTTTACCAATAAGTATTATCGTAATTAAATAGTTGTCTGTGAATATTAATAACAAAAACTCTCAATTTAACCATGAAGTAAATATACCTCTTTCGGTTCCAGAAATAGGGGGTAATGAATGGAAATATGTTAAAGAGTGTTTAGATACTAGTTGGGTATCATATGTAGGTCAATATGTAAATAAATTTGAAGAGGTTCTCTCTGAATTTGTAGGAACTAAATATG
>DBHI01000062.1 GCA_002296125.1 Anaerolineales bacterium UBA832
CTGAATTATCAAGTAATCGAATTTCCTCATCAAAATAGATAGTGATTATTTGATCTACCTGAACATTTGTTGATCCATCTGAGGGACTAAAAAATACATTTGGAGGAGTCGTATCTGCAACACTAAATGTTCCTGATGCAATTCCTGTTTCGACATTCGAGCTGTTTTCGACAGAGTCAATTGAGACGAAAATAATATCACCTGGTGTGAGATCATCTGTTGGGTTTATTGTTACTACTTGTTTTGCAACATTAATAGTTGCATCAAATGGTATGGGAGAACCGCTGTAAGCATATTCCAGCGTGATCAGATCATCTATATTCGAATTAGTTATTTCAGAGTCGTTTAAGTTTCTAATTGCATTAGAAAAAGTAATAATAACATTAGTATCTAAGGGAAGACCTGTCTCTCCATCTGCTGGATCAAAAGTAACAGTAAGTCTATCATCTATTGTTGTAAATGTGGAAGAAGCTGCAGATATTGCATTATCCCATTCATCTTCAACAGTAGCTCCAAAAGCCACATATACATCCTGGTTCAATCCTAGACTGCTGGTAGGCGTTATTGTTATATTTTCCCTTGTTGAGTCTATAACCGCATCAAATGAAATATCAGAACCTGATGAATTATTTTGTTTCAGAGTGATTAAGCTGTCTACATTAGCGTCTGTCACTGGACTATCATCTATATTTCTAATTGGCTCATCAAACGAAATCGTAATATCTGAATTTCTTAGTACATTCACAGCGCTATTACTTGGAAAAAATGTCAATATTGGTGGGTCACTATCTCTTGCTGTAAAGGAAATGTATGTTGCTGAAGTAGAATTATCTGATTGATCCTCAACAGCTGCTATTTCTAAGTAAATTACTTGTTCACTACTAAAATTACTTGTTGGATTTATAGTTATAATTTTTTTATCGTTATCAATTGTAGCATTAAAAGAAATATTTGAGCCACCGCTGTCCTCATCCTTTAGAGTGATTAAGCTGTCAACATTTGAGTCAGTGAGGGTTGAGTTATTTATATTTCTAATTGATTCATTAAAAGTAATCGTAATATTTGAACTCGCTAAAACATTTGTTTCAGTATCAGTTGGATTGAAAGTAAATGTAGGAGATTCGTTGTCAATTATTGTAAATGTAGACGATGATGCACTTATGGCATTATCAAAAGAATCCTCAACTGTTGCTCCAATTGAAACATATACACTTTGACCACTTGTGAAATTTGATACGGGATTGATGGTAATTACTTTTTTTGCTTCATTTATCGATGCAATAAACGGAATGTCTGCCCCAGACTCATTTGCTTCTTTTAAAGTGATCAAACTTGCCACATTGCTATCAGTAATCTCATTATTATTTAATAATCTCACAGATGTATTAAATCCGATTGTAATATTACCACTTGCTAGAACATCTGTAGCTCCATTTGTAGGAGTAATTGTAACGAGCGTTTCTCCCGAAGTTGTTACAGTAAAGGACGATGAAATAAGACTGGTTTCATTTGCCGAAGCATCTTCAACGGCAGCAAGAGCCACATAAACAGTCTGACCAAGTGTAAAATTATCTTTAGGATCAATTGTAATTATTTTTTTATTTGCACTTATTGTAGCGCTGTAGGTAATGTCTGAACCGCTTGCATTTGAGTCTTTTAGCGTAATAAGGTTTGAAACATTTGAATTGGTTATTTCAGATGTGTCTGTATTAACTATTGCTTCATTTAATTCAATTGTTATAGCTGAGTCTCTGCCGACACCAGTTTCACCGTTTGAGGGATTAAAAGTAATCGTTGGAGCAGTGGCATCGACCGTTGTAAAATTTAGTGTTGTGGCATCATTTATACCAATATAGTCATTACTTGAGCTATCATCGAATGCATTTGAGTCTATGTTTAGATGATAATCAGTTTTTTCATCTAAAGTAACTGAGGGATTTATTGTAATTTCTGTCGAGCCTGATCCAGAAACTTGACCGCTTGTTACATCAATTGTCTCAACAACGGTGCTATCTGATGTTTTAATTATAGTTATGTTTCCATCAGTTTCAGCATCTACCGCTTCATTAAATGTAAGTACTATATTAGCATCTACGGCAACAGAAGTGTTTCCATCTGGTGGATTTGATGAATTTAAAACTGGGCCAACTGTATCAGCAACAGTAAATGTTGCAGAAGAAGCTCCTAACGCCGTATCACAACTATTCTCAACAGTATTGCCGATTGCCACATAAACTGTTTGTGAGCTATTTAAATTTGAAGAGGGATTGACAGTGATTACTTTGTTTTCAGTGTCAATTGTTGCATCAAAATCAATATTAGATCCACTTGCGTTGGCATCTTTGAGGGTAATATGACTGTCAATGTTAGTATCGTTTAGATCGCTGTTATCGTCTGCTTTCCTGATTGCTGTATTAAAAGTTAAAATAATATTATCACCCGCTGCATGAGTTGAGTTTCCATTAAGGGGATTAAAACTAACTGTTGGTGAAAGTGTGTTAGCAATTGTTCCAGCTGTATTTATTGTGAGGCCATTAATAGTCATCGTGTTACAGTTTGTATACCAAGTGCCTGTGCCGCTTAATGTAAAATTACCACCTATCAAGATATCGTCTGATTGACTACCAGCCGTACCACTCAACACTAAGTTATTAAAATCTTTCGTAGCACTTGTTCCACCGGCTGTAATATTTGAATTGTTATCAAATGTAACAAAACCCGATCTTGCAATGAAACTTCCATTATTTGTCCAATCTGCGCCAACATTGATACTATAGTTACTTGCACTAACGTCTAATGTTCCGCTATCAATATTAATTGATCCGTTCACATCTAAATTAGCATTTAAAGTTGAAGTGCCTGTTTGATTAAAAGTTAAATTAAAATAATTGTTTCCAGCAGCCAGCCCAGTAGCGCCAGAGCCGTCGTAAGTCACTGTCCCGCTGTTGGTATCCATTGTTGTAATACTCACTGTTTCAGATCCAAGCATTTGCAAGTTGCCATCGTTATCTAGAGTGCTAGCCGTTAAGTTATGTCCATTGATGTCTAGGGTAGAACCGCTTTCAATTTTCAAGGTCGAATTCACACCAGTTAGTTCATTTAATAATGATACTCCGGAAGGATTATCAATCGTTATGTTATTAAAATTTTTGCTTGATGAATTACTATAATGCGTAATGTTTTGTGCCTGTGACCCAGAGAAAATTACGGTACTGTTTTGGTTCGTAAAATTATTCTTTCCTGATTGCTGCCACCAATCTCCTTTAATCGTTATAACTTTACCGTTACCAAGTAAATTACCATTTCCTTTTATAAATAAATCATTATCAATTGTTATATCTGTATGTATTTTTTTTGAAACACCTCCTCTCAGATCAAGATTATAAAATGAACCAGTGCCTGTAACTTTGATCATAGCTTCACCCCAATTGTTTCTAGTACTCATGATCAAGGTTCCTAAGTTATGATTAAATGTGCCTCCTTCATTTCTGAATCCCCCTCTAACCATAAATTGAGAATTAGGACCAGGGGCATTTATTACTGATCCAGAGTAAAAAATTAAGTTGTGTTGCACTTTGAAATTACTATTGTCGCCTTGTGAAGTTATAGTTGCACCGTTGTACAGGTATGCGGCTGCACCATGAATTCTAAAATCTGAGTTTTCATGAATTAATATGGTTCCCTCAGCATGACCCAATCCTTTTGTGGGGTTTAGGATATTGCCATTTACATTTATGGTTCCGGTAAAATTATTCCTAGTTGTAAGTTTCCCTATTCTCGCATAAACATCTACCAACACGTCTGCCGCAGCATCTTCAAATATCGCATTATCATTAGTACCGTCAGGATAGCCGCTAATAGAATTGCCGGATGCATTTGACCAATTTTGGCTATGAGACCAATTTTTTACTGAACCATCGTCTGTGGCAGTCCAATAATAATCAACAGCTATAGCTTTGGCTGTAAATAGAGTGAAAAAAAACAATAAAGAAACTAAGATAGTTCGTAATCTACATGATCCTATGATATTTTTTCTTATAAAGACCTTCATATAATAAAAGAATTACTTGCTTAATTAAGCGCTTATACTGAGAAACATGCTTAAAACTCTTATTTTAATAATAAATTTAACATATATTTTTGAAATTAGGTATAGACAGCTAGGATTTATAGAAAGATGTTGTTAGTGCTATTTTTCCAGTAGCCTTACGGGCTAGAATTGTCTCCAAAGCCTGTTGACCCTTT
>DBHI01000045.1 GCA_002296125.1 Anaerolineales bacterium UBA832
CGTTTTGCAAGTTCACCAGGCTCTTTGAGAGATATGGTAAGAGGACGTTATGGATGGGAAGTGGATGATGAAATATTAATGGATCTAGGTAAAGAGACTATTAAATTGGAAATAGAATTTAATAATGCAGCTGGGTTTGGACCAGAAGATAATAGATTGCCTGATTGGATGTTAACTGAAAAGTTACCCCCATTTAATTCAGTATTTGATGTGCCAAATGAAGAGTTAGATAATATATTTAACTGGTGATTTATATATAATTACTTTTGAATCATTTTAAACTAATTTGATTAATTACCAGTTAAGGTTGATATTTGTAATATTCAAGGATGCAATTAGTTGTTGAAGATGTTTAGTTTCCGATAGTAATTCATCTGCTTGATCTTCGTGTGTTTCAACAAAGATGTGTTCAATTTGCTTGTGTAGATTATTGTTGATTAGTTTTTTCAAAATTATATGTTCAACACCCTCAACATCCAGTTTGAGTAGTTTAATAGGTTTTTGTAGATTTTCTATAAATTTGATAAGATCAATGACTTCAGTTTCAATGTATTTGTTGTTATTAACATTTTTTTTGTATTGGAGTAGTGAGGAGCCAGTTGACCACATTACTTCATCTGAATTTGAATTAACATGCAAGTATAGTTTTGACACACTATTGTGATCATTTACAGCTTTGTTGTAGCAGTGAGCATTTTTATATTTAGATAGTTTTTTTTCTAGAATGTCATAAGCATGTGGATTAGGTTCAAAAGCGTATACAGTAGCTCCAGAATTGCAGAGATATTGACTCACATTGCCTACATTAGCTCCACAATCAATTGCAATATCACCATCTTCAAATTTGATAGAATATAATGCAATGAATGCTTTGTCTTTTAAGGTTTTATTTGCTTTTAATTTTCTTTTTAACTTGCCTAATTTAATTCGTATCACGTGTTAAATATATTTTTATTGGAAAACTTTTCTGGTGAATTCTAATGCTTTTGCTGCTTCAGTATCAATATCAAGACCTTTAGCCAAGTTGCGATACACTTTAATGTCGCGACCAACTTCTCCTCCAGGCATTAGGAATGGCTCCATTACAATATATCCTTGATATGCTATTTTTTTTAGTCCATCTGCTACTTCTTTCCAAGGAATATGACCATATCCTGGTGGCATTCTGTTATTTTCACCAATATGGAAGTGTCCCAAATAATTGTTAGCTCTGACTATTGATTCTTTAAAAAAATCTTCTTCAATATTTATATGGAAAGTATCTAACATAATTTTTGCGTTTTTACTGTCTATTTTCTTTACATAATCTATTGCTTCTTCACATGTATTCATTATAAATTGTTCAAAACGATTAACTACTTCCATGTTAAAGAACACATTATTATCTTCTGCTGATTTAATGGCTTCTTTCATACTTTCTATACTTCTATCTACGTAAGGGCGTTTGTCATGCTCATTCTGTGGAAGAGATGCTGGCCAAGATCCATAAATTATTCCACCGACAGGACCGCCACCAATTTCTCCAATTGCTTCTGACATTTGTTGTAGGAAATTTATCCCGGACTTACGAGTTGATAGGTTTTCTGATGATATGTCGTATTGTGATTGTAAACCTACTACGTAAGAAAGTTCTATTCCTTTGTCATCAGCATGCGACTTAATTGACTTGCGCTCTTCTTTTGTCATTAATGTAATTGTTCCTGCATTTAGTTCTATTACATCAAATCCTATGTCACTAGCTTTGTCGATAAATGGGTGGAAATCTACATTCCAGTTGTTTACCCAATATGCATAATAGATGCCAATTTTCATGATTTGTCTCCGAGTATATTATTCGAATATCAATGTTCGTTGGAGTACATGTATGTATATAATATATCTAGTATGCACTGTGAACTAAATTATTGCAAGATAGTTTGTAATAATTTGTTAGTATTTTCGTTGTAGGTAAAATGTAAAATAAGATTTTAGTTTATGGATAATACTAGAAAGTAGATGTTAGATAGGATATAATTTAAATGTTTAAATTTACAAGCAAATTATTAACCAATTTGAATGTTCTAGTTGATTCTAGGACAAATAGAGTGTTATAGGAGATATATAAAATGGATTGGGGAATGGCTAATAGAATTAATAGAATCATAAAACCTGATACCGGAAGGACATTAATGTTTGCTGTTGATCATGGTTATTTTATGGGGCCTACTACAGGTTTGGAAAAGTTAGATGAAACAGTTATGCCATTATTGCCTTATGCAGATTCATTGATGTTGACTCGTGGTGCATTACGTTATTATGTTCCCTCATCAGTAGATGTACCCATTATTTTGCGAGTGTCGGGTGGTACTAGTATTTTGAACAAACATATGCTTCATGAAGGGATCGCAGTGGGTATTGAGGATGCAATTCGATTAAATGTTGCAGCAGTAGCATTTTCAATCATGGTGGGTGCTGATTATGAACGTGATACTTTGTTGACTTTCACGAAAATGATAGATGATGCTGAGCGTTATGGTATTCCTACTCTTGCGGTTACTGCGGTAGGAAAAAATCTTGTAAGAGATGCCAAGTATTTAAGTTTAGCTTCTAGGTTAGCGGCTGAATTAGGAGCTAGGATTGTTAAAACGTATTTTTGTGACGATTTTGAAAGGGTTATACAGACTTGTCCAGTACCTGTAGTGATAGCTGGTGGCAAGAAGATACCTGAAAAAGAGGCACTCTCAATGGCTTATCAGGCTATTCAAACTGGAGCGGCTGGAGTAGATATGGGAAGAAATATTTTTCAGGCAGAATCACCTAAAGCTATGGTACAGGCTGTTCGTTCTATTGTCCAAGATGACTTTACAGTTGACCAGGCTTTTGAGTTATATAGTGATCTGAAATAAACATGCGCGTTGCAATGTACTACAGCAATAAGGATGTACGCATTGAATCAATGCCTATTCCTAAACTTAGTGAAGGAGAATTATTAGTTAGGGTTCATTCTAGCGGTATTTGTGGTTCAGATTTGATGGAATGGTATAGAGTGAATAAAGCACCTTGTGTATTAGGTCATGAAGTTGCAGGAGAGGTGTTTGAAGTTGGACAGGGTGTCACTGGTTTTGACATTGGTGACAAAGTGGTGTTTACGCATCATGTTCCTTGTAATAATTGTAGATATTGTATGCGTGATAATCATACTTTATGTGACACATTACATGCTACTTCATTTGATCCAGGTGGTTTTGCTGAATACATCAGATTACCTAGGATTAATGTTGATAAAGGTGGTGTAATCAAGATGCCGGAAGGACTTGATTTTGATGTGGCTACCTTTGCTGAACCATTGGGATGTGTATTAAGAGGTTTGGGAAGGATAAATATCTTACCTGGAGATAGTGTGTTAGTTTTAGGTAGTGGTATGGCAGGTTTACTAAACATAAAGGTTGCTATTGCCCTAGGTGCAGGTCGTGTAGTTGCTACTGATATTCATGATTTGCGTATTGAAGCAGCAAAAGATTCTGGAGCCTCTTCTGTGTTTAATGGTCTACAACCAGAGTTGACAGATATTTTGTTAGCAGATAATGGTACTAAATTTGATCATGTCATAGTATGTGCAGCTGGAGAAACCGTATTTAGACAGGCAATGTCAGTGGTTGAAAAAGGTGGTAGCATTTTGTTATATGCTTTTAGTGCTCCAGCAGCAAAATTCCAGTTTAGTTTGAATGAATTCTTTAGTCAGGGTATTAGTATATTTACTACATATGGTGCTAGTCCAATAGATTTATTGCAAGCCATAGAATTATTACATTATGGTAGAGTTCGAGTATCAGATCTAATTACACATAAATTGGAATTAGATCAAACATCTCTTGGTTTTCAATTAGCTGCAGATGGCTCAGAATCTTTGAAGGTGATTATTCGTCCCAACAATTAATATCAAACTTTTTGCGCACATAAGCATACTTGAGAATTGCGTATAAACATGTTTTGAATAGATCTTGCTAAACAATTAATTAGGTTTGTTTATGTATTTATTTTTGATTGAAACAGTTATTATATCCCTATCGGGTGTAATGGCTCCAGGTGCACTATCAGCTGTGACTGTTGCACATGGTAGCTCAAAATCTAATGCTGGATTGAGAGTAGCTTTGGGTCATGGATTTGTTGAAATACCATTAATATTACTAGTTTATTTCGGTGCAAGTAATGTTATTCAGTCGGATTTATTTCAAGGATTCACTCGATGCTTGGGTGGCATCTTTATGTTGTGGCTAGCTGCAAAACTTCTTCGTGAGAGTCGAGGCGATAGCCAACTGGATGAAGTGAATCAATCATCCATACGTGCCGGTATAATCTTATCACTTGGTAATCCCTATTTCCTGGTATGGTGGGCGACTGTTGGAACATCGCTTGTCTTTAAGGCAGCTGAATTTGGATTGTTGGGATTAATTTTGTTTGCAATATGTCACTGGTTGTGTGATTTAGTTTGGTTATGGATTTTGTCGTTTTTAGCTTATACTTCCGGTGATTTGTTGGGTGGCAGGTTTGAGAGCATTATTACAATTGTTAGTGTGATTTTCTTGTTGATAATGGGTTGTAGATTTATTTATGATTTTATAACAAGTTTTAATTTGTGAGTGTTTTATTTGTCTTGTAATGCATTCTTCATGCGTGTCAGTGCTGATTCAAGTAATGTTCTTGAACAGGCAAGATTCATTCGTATAAAGCCTTTGCCACCTGGACCAAACATGGAACCATCACTAAAAGCTAGTTTTGCTTCTTTCAAAAAGAATGTTTGTGGATTGGATGGTAGGTTTAGTTGGTTACAATCTAACCACATTAAATATGTTGCATTTGGACAAGTTGTACGAACATTTGGTATGTATTTGTTTAGAAATTGTATAACATAATCTCTATTGTCTTTAAGATAAGATAATACTTCGTTTAGCCAATGGTTACCATGTTGATATGCTGCTAGTGCTGCGGTATATCCCAGTACATTAACTCCTGGAACAATACCTTTTGATGCCGACTTCATCTGTAATAAGAGATCAGCATTTTGAATTACAGCATAACCACAACTTAATCCAGCAAGATTAAATGTTTTGCTTGGTGCCATTAGAGTTACACATCTGTCTGCTATGTCATTTGATATTGACGCTGTAGGAAAATGTTTGTAATTACCTAATATTAATTCGCAGTGAATTTCATCAGAACAGATGATAAGATCATGTTTTTGAACAATATGAATCAGTTGCGACAAATCTTCTTTATTGTACATTTTGCCAACAGGGTTGTGAGGGTTGCTTAATAAAATCATTCGTGTTTTATCTGTGATGGTTTTTTCAAGTTGTTCAAAATCTATTTTATATGTAATAAATTGTCCATTGTCATGTCGAATTAATGGTGCATGCTTGACAACTTTGTTTTGATTAGTGATTGCATCCATAAATGGGAAATATATAGGTGGTTGTATTAAAACTTCATCACCTGGTTTTCCGAATGCATTACAGAAAACGTTTAGTGCACTTCCGAGTCCTGGAAAGAACATTATTTCTTCAGGTTTGATGTGCCAGTTATAAAGCATCTGAGTGCGTTCACAAATAGTGTTTAGAAGATTTGGT
>DBHI01000060.1 GCA_002296125.1 Anaerolineales bacterium UBA832
ATGCCCATGAAGGGGCAATAAAAAGGGTTCCCTCTTTTACATTAGGAACATATGCAAGAGAAGTTGTATCAGTTCGTGGATCTTGCCAAGGTGCTACAAAGCAAGTTGGAGTATGAACTTTTGGATCATACTCCACATATAATATTCCAGAGAATCCCCATCCTCTATGATTATGAACCGTCTGTTGATCTCCTTTCTGATATTTAACTGCCCATGCATCAGTCATAGAACAAGTAACTTTTGCTTCCTTACAAAACTCAGATAGTTCAGGTTTTAGAAAATCCTCAAAATATCTAACATATGATTTTCCACATGTCTGTCTATCAGTCTCAAAAGTTTGGAGTTCAGTGCGTATAAACTTACTCTTATTAATTCTACTGAGTAGTCCTTTCTTCTTAAACTCCCAATCACTTATCTCATACTGATAAGAAGGAAATTCAAAAAGAGGTGCCTTCATCTTGATCTATCCCATGCACAATGAGCTCGTTGTCCATCTTGTAAAACATAATGGAAAAAGATTTGATGATAATATTGTTCCTGTTGGGGTTTTTTACCAAACAATTTCTTACTTTTCTTCCCTAATGGAGTACCAGGCATCGGATCTCTCCAATGAGGACGTTCACATCCTTTATATACCATCCCATCACCAGGATCAAGAACCAGAGCACGTTCTTCACCAGGAACTAATACAGCAGTTTTCTTTTTATCAGTATAGGTATCGGGAGTTTTAATCTTTACCTCCCATTCTTTTAAGTTATCAGGAAGATTAGTGCTAACGTGAATAGTAACCGAAATCTCACAAGCATCTCTATCAGCATGTTTATGTAAAGGTTGACCAGGAAAATAAAACCTATCATAGTAATAGGTATTATAAAGTTTTCTTCCCAATGTTTTCTCTAACTTCTTACGCACACCACTATGAATTTTACGATACTGTGGATGCCAATACCTTGCAACTGAACCTTCTACCTGATTTTCAACAGGAGTATGGTTAAAATGCTCTGGATTATCATCCCAATAATTTAACTGTCCACGTAATTCTGGAACAGGATGATAAAGTTCTTCTGGATCCCATAAATCTTTTACTACCAGATAACCATCCTTATCAAACTGTTTATTACGAGTCCATGCAGTTCCACTGTTGTGCTTCTCCTGAAACATTATCTGCTGTTCTGTCATACATTCTGCCATGACTTACCTCCTATTTCCAACGAGGGCCGACAGTCCATCCAACGATAGACTTACGTGTTCCTTTCGTTACCTTATTAACTCTATGTTGAGTACGAGAGTCAAATAATACTATACATCCCTTCTTACGAGGAACAATATAACTATTACCTGATTCATCCAACAATTGAACGTTACCACCTTCATAGTCATCAGGATCAGAGAGTTGCATGGCAAAAGATAATTTCCTCACCATCTCTACATTTTCATTTACAAAATCTTGTCCTAATCCCTCTGTACGATTACCTACCGATACTGGTTTATATTGTGTGGCTAATCCTGCATCATTGTGCCATCCATAGAATTGACCTTCTTGATATCGAGTATATTGCATACTTTCACCATCAATACATCGCAAATCATAAAGAAAATTTTCTCTATTTGCTCTTTGTATATAATGCCAAATAAATCCACCTACCCAATGAGTTGTAGGTATCCATGCATTCTGTGAATTTCTTTTCTCTTTATTTAATGCATCTCCATGTAACTTGGAGTCTGCCATCTGTGGATCAAAATTTTCTGTTAAATCTTCTTCGATTAAATTTACGACCTTATCTGGTAGGTCAGTAAAATACCATATACTCTGATATGCCATAAACCTATGATGTATTCAGTGATATTATATAGGAGAGTTTTTAGATTGTCAATTACCTTTCTAGTTATTTATCATTCTTTATTTATCGACTGATTAAGAAGCATCAATAATCTGCTGAATCTTCTCTATGGCACCAATAGTTCTAAGATAATATTCCACATGACGATTATCCGGATTAGATCTAAATTGAGCAAGTAAAGTAGACAAATTAGGATTCGCTTCACAATGCCCTTTAATTTCAGTCAGTGTGGTTACCATGGCAGAGTCAGTAGTAATATTAACACCTGCCGCCGCATTAGGATCAGCCATTTTAGTCTTTTTTTATATATTTATTTAGTTCCAAAAATTAAAATTAAAAGATATAATGGTTTTCATTGAATCACTCTGATTGGGAGGTGCTCGATGTACTAAAAAACTAGGAAAAGCAAGAACATCTCCCTCTTTTATATCAAACTCGCATATATCATTAGTAAAAGGATCAATATATTGGGTTTTAGGAGTATCTAAAGGCATATCAAGATAATAAACTCCACTATACTGACAATCATGAACATGCCATCCATGATATTGCTCTTTTTGATATTGTTGATAGAAAAAACATCTTATCTCAACATCTTTATAATGTGTAGAGATTTTTGCAAAATCTATTAAACAATCTTTAATACGAGGTCTAATAGAATCCAAATAAGGTCGAGGATGATCTCTACTTAATTCATAGTCACTTCTAATATCTAAAGTATTTTTTTTAATATATGCTACAGAATACTTATCAATTAATTCTAAAATTTGACTTTTATATTCCTTATGTCCTATAATAGGCTTTTTAAAGACAGGAATTTTAAGAGGATTATACATGAATTATTTCACTCCCTTTACGGTTCCTATTTTTTATGAAGATTGTTCTTTCATCGAAAAAGATAATTTAATAGAAAGTTTAACACAAAAAATTAAAAATAACAACGATAACTTAAAACAAGTACTGGATATACAAGATTTTTTATTTGCTAAAAATTTTATTTCATTTATAGAAACAAAATTTAAAGAAGTATTTTATAATCATTTAAACCATACCACCAATACTACACCTTTCTTGGTATCAAGTTGGTATAATTACTATGAAAAAGGAGGAGAAATCCCCACACATTCTCATAAAAATTCCTTCTACTCTGGTATATATTATCCTTATGGAAATAATAAATCCCCGATATTCTTTGAGAATCCCCTAGAACAATCCCTTATAATATATCCCGAAGTAAAAGATCATAATAACTTTAATTATATTACCTTTAAAGTATCTTGTCCTCAGGAAACCATTTTATTTTTTCCCTCATATTTAAGACATTATACAATGGCAGGATCCGGAATTAAACATTCAATCTCATTCAACTTCTTTATTGAAGGATCTTTAAATGCAAAGACAAAATCTAATTTTAAAATTAAAGTATCCCGTTACTAAATTGGTTTCTGCACTCCAACTGGAACTACAGTAATCGCTCCAGCACCACCATTTCCAGCTCTATTAGGATTAGGAGCACTAGCAGGAGTAGGACCACCTCCACCACCTGTTCCACCATCAACGCTAACAGTTCCATTATTAGTATAGGTTCCACCATGACAGATTATAATTCTCCCACCGCCGGCTCCACCACCACCGCCACCATTTGAACCTGCACCCGGAGGAGCAGCATTACCACCCTCACCACCACGAGCCTTTATTGCTCCCGTAGGACCTATATCTATATTTCCTTGTACGAATAAACATATTAATCCACCAGCACCGCCTCCGTCAAGACCATTTCCATCAGGATCAGGTGCGCCTTCTCCCGCCGGAGATCCTGCTCCTCCGCCACCACCTACTCTACCCCCTTCAGGTCCAGAACCACCATTGCCTCCAGCAGTAGTATTAGTAGGGGGAGCAGATTCTCCAGCTATACCATAACCGCCAGCACCTGCACCGCCGCCGCCACCGCCGCCACACCAAGCATATCCGGCACCACCAGTACCACCACCAGCAAAACCAGTACCACCGCCACCACCACCAGTTGCGCCCTCTCCAGGACCATCACCACCATCTCTCTCACTTCTCGCAGGCCAACCACCAGAATTGCCACTAGCGTTATTTCCCCCAGTACCACCTGTAACTATGGATTGAACTGTAGTTATTTCAGGTTCATTATATGCAGCCGGATTATCCATCGCTGCGGCAGCTGGTCCTAAAACTGCTAAAGGTACATCTGGTTGACTAAGAGGTCCTCCTGTTGATCCAGGTGCATACCAAACCCATCTTAAACCATTAGGTGATATTGCTCCTCCTGGTGTAGGTGCGTTCATTGCGGCACCTTTTTCATCCATGGATAATGTACCATTTATAGTACAATTTCCTGTACAATAAAGTATAAGACCTTTACATTTATTATCTACGGTTACTGTATCACCACTATTAATGGTAATACTACTATACTGTTTAACGATAGCATCACCATCAGTAGTAGCAGGAAAAGTTACATTAGCCATTTATCTATCCTCCTATGTATTAAGGTCACCATCAGACCCATCGCCAAAATTATTCATCTCAGGTTGTTGGGGAAGATATACCTCACCTCTATCGAAGTTGGTATTATAATACTTATCAGCATGTCCATCCATCCATTGAGTACTATTTACACCCGTAGGTCCTGCATTTTTACTAGTAGTTCTAACTCCCATGTTTAATTACCTCAACCCGGAATGTCAGTATCGCCAAGAATCTGATAATTTACTACACTTCCTATACCACTTCCTGATATATTAGACACACTTACCTCTACAACAATAGATTCACGATCTACTAATACAATAGGATAATTAGGTTCAAAGAAAAATGTCTCAGCTTCACTAAGATCTACTTTTGTCAATCTATAATCAGTCGTTGCATATGATAAAGCCTCAGGTCTTGCTGCACCAGCAGGATATATGAATAAAGAAGAAGTACAAGTATTTAATCCAGTATTGTGCATCATCACCCCACGTAGATATGTGGTGGATGCAACACCAACAGGACCAGTACAATCAGTAACACCAACGGTAAAAATACCAACCGTAGCAATACCAGTAACAGATTGGATGTCTAATAGTTTAGTTCTTTTGAGTCCCATGGTTGATATACTTTAGAGTTATTTAGTTAAACAAAGCTGCATCAAGTTCAGTGAACCCCGCAGGTAATCCAGTAAGTCCGGCACCATCTCCTTCAAATGCATTTGCAGTAACTGTTCCACTATAAGATCCAGTTGTTGCAGTTATAACACCAGAGACAGCATCAACACCGGCAACACTAATAGTAACCCCAGAACCAACTGTGGTTACACCAATAACTTCTAGATTATATGCAGTGGCAAGACCGGTTACTCCCAGAGTTCCAACGGTTGCAATACCAATAACTTCTAGATTATATGCAGTAGCAACACCAGTTACTCCAAGAGTTCCAACAGTTGCAATACCACTTACATCTAAATTAACAGCAGTTGCTTCATCATATACTAAATCCCCAGTAACATTTAAGTTACCTTCTACTGCTAGATCCTGTGTAACTGTACCGTAACCAACGATAATCAGGCTATCAGTAACAGAAACTGCTGTGCCAGTATTTCTTGATTTAAGTTTATCAGCAATAAGTGTTGACATTTAGAGATCTCCTATTTGTAGAACGTCAACAATCATAGTCTTACCAGATCCAACTGTGACTGCTATACCACTTGCAATATTAATTTGAGGAATAACAGATACAATATAAGTATCAGATGTACCAGCAGAAGTATCATCTAACATTAAATCTTCACCAACTGTTACCTCAGGATCAATATAACTGAAAGGGGTAGCAGTTCCATCGGTGTAATTAATAGCAGTTCCTATACCACCGCCACCAGATCCTGAAATACTAACATCAAGAGTTCCATCACCTTTATCAATAACAGTATTACCTGAACCAATAAAGGTTACTGTCCGTCCTGTTCCAATCGCAGTTCCACCAGACTGAATACCAATCTG
>DBHI01000120.1:0-473 GCA_002296125.1 Anaerolineales bacterium UBA832
CTGAATTTGTAGGAACTAAATATGCAGTGGCAACATCTAGTGGTACGTCTGCATTACATATTGCATTATTAGTTGCTGGTATCCAAGAAGATGACGAAGTGTTAGTTTCTACATTAACTTTCATTGCTCCAGTGAATTCAATAAGATATTTAGGTGCTTGGCCTGTTTTTATTGATGCAGATCCTAAATATTGGCAAATGGATCCTGAGCAAGTAGTTGACTTCTTAGAACAAGAATGTAGATGGAAAAATGGTTTTCTTTATAATAAGGTTACAGGTAGACGTGTCAAAGCAATCTTGCCAGTTCATATTTTAGGTCATCCAGTAGATATGACGCCAATTATTGACATTGCAAGTAAATTTAATCTTACTATTGTAGAAGATGCAGCAGAAAGTTTAGGTGCAAAATATAATGGTCAATCTGTTGGTCAAATAGGAGATATTGCTTGTGTAAGTTTTAATGGAAATAAAATT
>DBHI01000120.1:796-31935 GCA_002296125.1 Anaerolineales bacterium UBA832
TTACAACTGGTAGTGGAGGTATGATTTTGACTGATAATGCTGATTGGGCTAATCGAGCTAAGCATATAACTACACAAGCCAAGTATGATAGTCTGGAATATTTACATGATGAAATTGGATATAACTATAGATTAAACAATGTTGCTGCAGCTATTGGTGTGGCTCAGATGGAAAGATTGGATGAATTTATTGTTAAGAAGCGAAATATTGCAGAAGTTTATGATAATGCGTTGAGTAATTTATCCGATTGTGGTCTTATGCAAGAGGCACATTATGCATTTAGTACATATTGGTTATACACTTTGACAATTAATCAATCTTTATTAGAAATTGATAGTCGAAAGTTTATTGCAGAATTGAACAAATTTGGAATTCAATCTCGTCCCTTATGGTGCCCAGCGCATAAGCAGAAGATTTACAGTGATTGCATCTATTACGGTTCAGATTGTGCTGATCTTCTCTATGCAACAGGTGTTCAATTGCCTAGTTCAGTAGGTCTCAAGTTTGAAGAACAGCAATATGTTATTGATAAAGTGATGTCTTTATTTGGTGAATAGGCCCTAAGTTTTTTAAATGCAATCTGATATAGGTAGATCACATACCAACTGTACTATTTTTGTACAGTCACTTTCACTGTTTACTATACCAATATTAATAAAATATTTTTTAAGATTTGGTAAAATTCGTGTTTTTTATGTAAATTCAAATAATACTGGGTTGAGGATAGTTAATTGGTTATATGCTGTTAGGGTATTAACAACTTCTCCTGTTAAGATTTTACGTACAGATCTTTGGCCTATTGACAATAGTAAGAATCAGGCTCATGTTATTAAAACCCAAGCTTATACTGAGCTTGTTGAGTTGAAAGATGACATTTGTGAAATAGTGACTAAGGTACTTCCTCACATTGACGATTATTATCGTCAGTTACTCATTTCTAATATTATCAAGAGATGCAATGATGATTTACGGAACTATGAACAGAATCGATTGGTGAATTATGCTAAGTTACACATGGAGAAATCTACAGGCGATAGCATTGTTATTTTAAGAACACCATTAATTAGAGACACAAGAGGTGTTGTTAAAAGGCATAAATTGTGGGGTGACTGTACTATTGTTTATCAATTTACTTTTTCCAAAACAATAATTGCTCATCTTAGTTATGTTTTTTCAAGACTTGTATTTTGTGTATTACCTGGTAGGAAACGCTCCAATCAATGTGTGAATGAAGACAAATCACTTGGTGTGGCAGCATGTTGGGGTATAGATGAATTAAAGCAAAACGATTTTTTTTGGTGGCACCATACAAATTTGGCAGGATCGCGTTTACGATATTTGTTTGACAGACATGATTATCAACCCAATCATGCAGTTGTATCCAGTTTGCGGGACAGTAATATTGTTCCTTTTGCTCTGAATCGAACTGCTTTAGGTGATTTTCCAGAAATTTATTTTAGAGGTAGAGTCTCTTATAGAGAAATATTGCAAAGTGTTTGCATAATATTTCGTGCTTTACGTTTTTGTTTGTTAGCAGATTTTGTTATTCGAGACATATTATTGGTATTAATCTTGGAGATTTCTTCTCATGTGAAACTACAAAAACAATATGAGTTATTGAACTTAGGTGTTTTATGGCATTATCAGGAATCAGGAGCTGATCAAATAACTTCAGCGATTCATATGGCAGGTGGTGTTAGGTTTGGTACTCATTGGTCTTGTGGAGATAGTCCTAATACTAGTAATATGCGTACTCCACATGTGTTTTTTGTGTGGGGTACGCATGATGCTCGTATTTGTCTTGCATCTGATTCTATTTCACAACATTTGATTATAGCTGGATGTGCTATTTCTGAGATGAATGAGAATATTGAAACATTAAAATTAGTCCAGAAAGAATCTAATGCTGTTAGAGATAATGGTGCGGAAATAGTGTTGACTTTGTTTGATAATTCTACTTTAGCACCAAATTTTTATCAGTTTTTCTTAGAATGGATGCTTGAAGAGAAAAAGGTGGGGATTTTAGTTAAACCTAAGAAAGATAATATGGTAGAAGCCCATTCAGACTTGGCAAATTTATTTGCAAGAGCATCTTCTACCGGTCGAATTAGTATTTTACATGATAGCATATGGCCTGCTGATGTTGCACGCGTTAGTGATTTTTGTATTGGAATGGGTACTATGTCTGCTATTGCAGTATCTGCAATAGCAGGATCTCGTGTAATTTATTTAGATTATGCACAACTAGATCATAATCAATTGACAAAACCATTTTCTACCTTGCATTCCTTGGGAAAAAACAAATGTGTTTTCTATGACCATGAGAGTCTTCAGCAGTCTATAATGCAATATGTTAGTGATCCTTTGACTATGGTTTCTTTGGGTGACGCTTCTTCTGTTATAGATCAATTTGATCCATTTAGAGATGGTAAGTCACGAGAGCGCATTGGAGAATATATAGAGAATTATGTCAATAGTATCGATAAAGGTTATAGTAGAGAAGATTCTTTGAATTATGCTGTACAGATTTATGCTGAAAAATGGGGAGAAGATAAGATAGTCCGAGGTATTGTATAAGACAGTTAGTAACAACTATAAATAATTCTATATGCAAAATAATGGAGTAATTGGTAAATGTCTCTTAATGATAAAGTAATCTTAATTACAGGTGGAACAGGTTCTTTTGGTAGAAAATTTACAGAAATGGTGTTAAATGAATTTTCGCCACAAAAACTTATAATTTTTAGCAGAGATGAACTTAAACAGCATGAGATGTCACAGGAGTTTAATGCAGATTCCATGCGGTTTTTTATTGGGGATGTGCGTGATTCTGAACGTCTAAGAAGGGCTTTTAATGGTGTTGATGTGGTAGTACATGCTGCAGCTATGAAACAAGTACCAGCATGTGAATATAATCCATTAGAGGCTGTGAAAACCAATGTGGTTGGTGCTCAAAATGTTATTGATGCTGCAATTGATTGTGGTGTTAAAAAAGTTTTGGCTATTAGTACTGATAAAGCTGTGAATCCAATCAATTTGTATGGTGCTACGAAATTATGTGCGGAGAAATTGTTTGTTCAAAGTAATTCTTATTCAGCTGAAGGACAAACTCAGTTTAGTTGTGCAAGGTATGGGAATGTAGTAGGTAGTCGAGGTAGTGTAATACCTATATTTATTCGTCAGCGAGATACAGGTGAAATTACGGTAACAGATGAAAGAATGACAAGATTTTGGATTACTTTAGAGCAAGGTGTACGTTTAGTATTAGAATCTATAGATTTAATGCAGGGTGGAGAGATTTTTGTACCTAAAATTCCTAGCATGCGTATTGTTGACTTGGCGCATACTATAGGTAATGGATGCAAAATTAATACTATTGGTATACGTCCTGGTGAGAAGTTGCATGAGGTATTAATTTCTCGTGATGAAGCAAGATCTACACTTGAATTTGACAATATGTATGTAGTACAACCGGAATTTCCGTGGTGGGGTGGAGGTGATTGGAGTGATGGAAAAATTCTCGAAGAAGGTTTTGAATATTCGAGTGATAAAAATGAAAAATGGATGTCCTCACAAGAACTAGAAGCAGTCCTTGAAGGAGAGTAATCTGATTAATAAATTAGCTATAGATGGTGGTATTCCTGTTAGAGATAAGATGTTGCCATATGGACGTCAATCTCTAGATAAAAAGGATATTGAAGCAGTAGTAGATGTACTCCAGTCTGATTGGTTAACTACAGGACCTAAAGTTGGTGAATTTGAAGCAGCATTTGCCGATAGTGTTGGTGTAGAAGAAGCTGTAGTTGTTAATAGTGGTACAGCTGCTCTGCATGCGGCAATGCATGCTATAGGAATTAGTTCTGGAGATGAAGTTATTTTACCAGCTATTACTTTTGTGGCTACAGCGAATTGTGTCTTGTATCAAGGTGGTATACCAATTTTTGCCGATGTTTATCCTGATACAATGTTGATAGATGTGACTAAAATAGAGTCAAAAATCACGTCTAAAACTAAAGCTATTATAGCAGTTGATTATGCTGGGCATCCTTGTGATTATGATGCCTTAAGAGATATTTGTGACAAACATGGTTTGATATTGGTATCAGATGCTTGTCATTCTTTAGGAGCTACTTATAAGGAACGTAGAGTAGGCGCATTAGCTGATGTGACTACATTTTCTTTTCATCCTGTTAAGATTATCACTTCCGGTGAAGGTGGAATGATCACATGTTCTAATCCTGATTATGCAAGGAAAATGCGTACTTTTCGTAATCATGGTATTACAACTGATCATAGGCAAAGAGCCTTGGAGGGTGCATATATATATAATATGGAGTATCTTGGTTTTAATTATCGTCTTTCTGACTTTCAATGTGCATTGGGAATGAGTCAATTGTATAAGCTTCCATCAATTATTTTAGATAGACAATTGATTGCACAAAAATATGATGAGTATTTTGCACAAATAAATGGTGTGAGTCCATTAAATTTGTTGAATAATGTTACACATGCTTATCATCTCTATGTTGTGAAATTGGATTTAGAATATATTACAATGAATAGGACTGATGTATTTGCTGCACTTAGATCTGAAAACATTGGTGTAAATGTTCACTATTTGCCTGTTTATAAACATCCGTTTTATCAAAATAACACATTGATGCTGGATGTTGTATGTCCAATTGCTGAATTGGAATATCAAAAATTATTGAGTATACCTATATTTCCTTCTATGTCCGATAAAGATGTAGAAGATGTTGCTATAGCATTTAAAAAAGTTCTTGATTCATACAATAATTGATTGTGATCTGATAGTTTTGTTTGTACACAAATAATAATTGGAGTTTTAAAAATTTATAGATTATGTGTGGTGTATTAGGTATTTATTCCTTAGATTCATCCATCTTAGATTCTAGTAGGTTTAATGCTTCTTTAGGCACTATGAGGCATAGAGGACCGGATGATTCTGGTTTTTATCAGGATGACAAGCTGTTTCTTGGTCATACTAGATTAAGTATTCTTGATATACAGCAAGGACGACAACCAATGACAAGTCAGGATAAGAGATTTGTGATTGCTTATAATGGTGAGATATACAATTATCTTGATATAAGGAATCAGTTGGAGAAGTTAGATGTACAGTTTAACTCACACTCTGATACAGAAGTAATTTTAAAATGTTTTGAGCAATTTGGACCTACTGATACTTTAGATCGCATAGAAGGAATGTTTGCTTTTGCGGTGTGGGATAAACATCAGAAGCAGTTGTTCATTGCTAGAGATAGGATGGGTGAGAAGCCTATGTATTATGCAATGGTGTCAAATGCGTTTATTTTTTCTTCTGAAATCAAGGCTATTTTAAAGACAGGTCTTGTCTCTGATGATGTAAATGAAGATGGTTTATATGAATATTTTTGTCGTACTAAGATAGCTGGTTCTCGCACATTGTTTAGACATATCAGTGAACTTAATCCAGGTCATTATTTGATGTTAAAACATCCTAAAGATAATTTTGAGCAACAAAGATATTGGGATGTAGTCTCTCAATATATGATTACGAAAGAAAATACCATTTCTAATGAAAGTTACGCTATAGATAAGGTGGAAGATATTTTGTTAAGTTCAATGCGGTCTCGCATGTTGAGTGATGTTCCTGTAGGTTTATTGACTAGTGGGGGTATAGATTCTAGTTTAGTAGCGGGAATGTTGTCTCAAAGTGGTTATAAGGGGCTTCAATGTTTTAGTGCTGGTAACAATAATAATGAAATAGATGAATCCCCATTTGCTGAACGTTTAATTGATTATTTAAACGCAAAAAATGAATCAAATTTTCAACTTAATGTGATTAAAAAGGATGTGTCTAGTTTCCTCAGTATGGTTGAACATTTGACATATGTATATGATGAACCATTACAGTTTAATAATTCTGTTGCTATGTATTATTTGTGTATGGAATCTAAAAAACATGGTATCAAAGTGTTGTTGTCTGGAGAAGGAGCAGACGAGTTGTTTTGTGGTTATGATAGATATGAACGTATGTATTTGACTGCTGCTAATCAAATCGAGGCGGGAAAGAGTTTAGTAGATCTGTTGTATTATGGAGGAGGTATTAATAATACAACATTAGTTTTAGAAATGTGTGGAAAAGCATATAGGCATTATGGAGAATGTGTGCGTGGAGAGTCATATGACTGGTTAGAAAAAAACACGGATATTCCTATGATGGATTTGATTTTACTATATGATCAGCGTTATCGTTTGCAGTTTCTAAATCAGAGGCAAGATAGGATGGGTATGGCTGCCAGTATAGAGTTAAGACAACCATTTCTAAATTTTGAGTTGGTTACTGTAGCCAATTCTTTGTCTATAGATCTTAGATTTAATCAAGAAGTTAGACAAAGAAAATATATACTTAAAAAGATATCTGAGAAATATATTCCGCAAGAGATTATTGATAGGCCTAAAACAGGTTTCCCATCTGATTTGGGTGTGTGGTTACGTGGTGCTAATGGATATTCAATATTATCTAGTCTAGTAAATGATTCTAATTCTATTTCTAGGAATTATCTAGATTATGATGTAGTTAAAGACACAATAGAGTTACATTTTAATGGTGACAATTCATATGATTTCTTGATGATGTGTTTGTTTCATCTAGAAGTATGGCACAAGATTATTAAGAACTAATTGTAATTAACATAATTTGTTTGAAACTTTCAAAGTATGCAGTTAAATAAATGAAAATTATACAATTGACAGAGAAAAACCATTCTTTATGGAATAAGTTTTGCATATCCAGTAATGATGCTTGGTTTTGGCATACAACTCAGTGGATGAAATATTCTATAAAGCATACTCCACAATTAGAGGGTAGGAATGTATCTTTTTTAATTAGTGATGGTAATAGAGTTTTGGGTATATTCCCTTTGATTGTTGAAACTAATGGCATGGGACAAGATAAAGTCCATGAATTTTCTTTTGGAGGATCATTTGGTGTTTCTCCTGCCTTATCCAATGAATTGTCCCATACTAAACGTAACAAAATAATGCGTATGATGTTTGATCATGCAGATGACATTGCTAGTGAATATAATATTCAGAGAATGTCGATAAAATCTTCGGTATTAAGCCCTAATTTTTGTGGATCTAAATTTGCTAATTCTAATTGGTTATTGCGTTATGGTTTTATAGATACTTCTCTTAATACTCAATTGTTAGATTTGTCCAATAACGTGACTATATTGTGGAAGGGTATGAGGCGAGATCTTAGGAAAAATATAGAGCGTGAAAAACAGAAATTAACCGTAGAGGTTATGGATAGAAATAATGCAGATTTTGGAGTGTTTGATATTTATAGAGAGATGCATGCACTGGCAGCAGGAAGAGTGACTAGACCTTTAGAAACTTTTGATGTAATGTTTGAATGGATTCAGACTGGAAAGGCTATTTTGTTTGGAGCAAAGTATGAAGGACAATTTGTTGGCTTTTTCTTTGTTACAGTCTATAAAAATGGCGCATATAATGGGTCCTCATGTAGGCATCCTGAATTTCATGAAATGTCCATAGGTCATTATTTGCGTTGGGAAATAGTGAAATGGTTAAAGAATCATAACATTGTTTATAATGAGATAGGTGTACAAAAATACAGCGCATTGCCATATGACTTGCCAAGTGCAAAGGAGATTAATATATCTAAGGCTAAAAGTGGTCTAGGTGGCTTTATAGTACCCTTGTTTCGGGGTGAGAAATATTATTCTACTGAATATTTCATCAAAGTTCATACTCAGAGAATGGAAGATTATGCTGCTAAATTATCAGATATGGATGTTAAGAAATGAACAATTATATTAATACATATGAATAATACTGATAGTCAAATAAAACTTTGGCGATCGACTGTGGTTGACACGTTGACAAACTCAACAGAGAGTTCAGTAAGTTCAATATCATCTAATATCGTATTTTCTGGTGCACGACAGTGTATCAGCCAAGCATTGCGTGAATTTGATATGAATCGTACAGATTACGTTGGTATTCCGGATTATAGCAGTCATTGTGTACTTGATTTTGTCGGGCGAATTGCTACTCCAGTACCGTTACGATTACTTCCCAAAGATAGAGCATCAGCTATTCTTCTTTATGATCAATGGGGTTGGGAAAAATCTGTATCAGCTAGGTTTGAGATAACAAATGAATATGAAGATGTCAATATTATCTGGGATAGAGTAGATTCTTTACCGATTTCGTATCAATTGATTGCTGAGAATGATCAACATCAAGCTGACGCACAAATTTTTAGTTTAAAGAAGACTTTGAATGGTTTTGGTGGTGGACTCTTATGGATGCGAGATAATGAAGATTTTCATAAGACAACATCTAATGACAAAGCTTTAGTGATTGAATTGTTTGATATAGTGCGAAGATTGAATGATCAAGAACTAATAAAGAGAAAGATCAATAGATTTATATGTGGAGAGTGTGATATAAATTTGGATTTGGTTGATTGGTTGGATAAGTGTGACCTTGATCATTTATCATTGCAAGAGCATAGTGCAAGAAGAGCTAGAATTGATATTTGCGTTAACAATCTTGGGCAGGAAAAATTACCTGAGTGGATGCAGCATCAGATAGAAAATTATGATATGCCTGCGCCAGGTATTTGGCCATTAGTTGTAAATATAGATTCAAATGACTTAATATACGAGATAAGTAAGCTATTTAATTTTGAGACAAGATTTTATCATTTCAATTTCAATAATAGTTATTTGTATCCAAAGTGGACTAAAGTTCTTGCGTTACCTCTACATTCGGAATTGAGTAAAGAGGTATTGTCTGAATTTTTTTTCTTTATCAGGGATTTTCTTTATTAGTAATTTCAAAGCTGATTTTTCATAAATCAATTTTTATTTGACAAATTGTTATGTATTGATCAATGGATAATTTATTATTTGTAGATAGCCGTGAACAGGTAGAATGGATTAGTAGATCTGGCAATTCATTTGATAGCTATAAAATTGTTGCTATTTCAGCAGGTGCTTTACAGGCTCTAGAAGAATTAGATATATCTCACATATCTGTTTCGCAATATACTGATATGAAGTTGATTGCCAGATGCAGTAAAGATTTGCAAGTAGAGCTTGTGGATTTGTTGGAAGATTTAGAAGATTATTTTTTTGACAATTACTTGAAATCCAAAGATGATTGCAAAGGATTTCTATTAGGCCATATATATTGGTTGTCTCACGCGCTTACAATGCTTGCTGCTCGCACACATTTATTACAGGAATCATTGAAATATTTTCGTCCTAGTAAGATTACGTTGTTGTCACGCAATAATGATACATCCTATCAATTGTATACATCTCAGCCATGGTATTCAAGCTTGCCTATGGGTAATATTACAAATGAACTTAGTAGCAAGTATTGTGTGTATGTAGATTTGAAGTCGGTTGAAGTTAGCTCTCATGTGCAAATAGATGCTTTTCATATTAAGTTAGGTCAAGCTGTAAAGATGATCAAGGTAATAATTAAAAGTTTAATTAATAGATGGTTACACAAAGATAATGTACAACAAAGATCAGGCAGCATGTCTTCAGCTAATTTGTGTTTAGTTGGTGGTGTTAACAAAGAGTGGATGAAGATTCTATGTAGTTTTGATGATGTCAGAGTTAATATTTTTAATTGGAATAACAATATTTCTTTAGATTACTTTCAGGGGCAAGGGTGGTCTACTGTTTATGATACTAAATTGTCTACAATGAATGGTTGGGTTTCAGCAAATATTGGATTGGATGAATATTGTCCAGACTATGATGAAATAAAGGAATTATCAGAACTATATGATAAATGGGTTTTGAGATATAAAGATACCAGAGTAATTGACATGAATGGAATTAATTTGCTAGGTGACATGTTAGAAATTATTCGTCCGCTTGCTACTTATGGCGTTTCTGTATGTAGATATGTAGATAAATCTATAGACCGATTGTTTGAGTCTTATGTACCAGATATAGCCTGTTTTCAGGGTGTAATACATATGGCTGATAAACGTATGATACTGGCTTGTAAGGAGCGCGGTATACCTACAATTGGAATCCAGCATGGTGGATCTGTTGGTACTCATGTAAATAACAGGATTGAAATGAATGATTGGGGTTTTTGTGATTATTATTTCAGTTATGGTGATGGTATAAGGCTTCAAGCTAATCCTGTAGTTCCACAAGTATCGAAACTAATATCAATAGGTTCTCCCAGTTTGGAGGAAGATCGAGACAAATTCGTAAGAGAGTTTGAGAGGGATAATCTCGATGATGAAATATCGATATTATGGATTTCTGATAAAGCATATAGTAATACCATCGGTCATGAGAGTAGGGGAGAGGACAATAGTAGATACGAGTTACAGAAGGAATGTTTGACTATTGTTGGGGTAAGTAAAAATGTGAAATTAATATTTAGGCCATTTCGTACTACGGAAGAGGATTTAGGTACAGTGAGATGGATCACACTTGCAGGCTTTGACAATATACATGTTGATTCAACATCTGTATTAAATAAGTTGTTGGGGGAATGTGATTTGGTTATTACTGATAACACAGCTTCAACTGTTTGGAATGAAGTGATAGCTTATGATATACCTTTAATATTGTATTGTGATCCAGAACAGACACCTATGATTAAAGAATTTACAAATGTTCTGCAAATCGCATGTGAATGGTGTAAGAATCAACAGGATTTGATTAATGTTATGGAAACTTTGGTACAAGATCCGTACAGGTATACAAATGAGTTGAAGAAAAAGAATACTATTACGTATCTTGAGAAATATGTATTACATAATAACTCACAGGATTCAACAGAATTAGCAGTGAATTTTTTAAATGAATTGATCGCGAATAATGATTAAAAATTTATTAATGTGTTAGATAGTTAGAGTAGTTAATGTTGTTAACCAAAAAGTTAGGGCATACTAATATTAATGCTTCAGTGTTGTCAATGGGTACCGTTGCTTTAGGTATGAAATATGGTATTGACAAGAATAATGAACATGATAGCCCGTCCGTGAAGAATTCAATGCAACTATTAGAATACGCTAGAGATGTTGGTGTAAATTTTTATGATACGGCACCGAGTTATGGTGATAGTGAAAAGTTGTTAGGAAGAGTTTTTTGTGGTGATACTGATTGTTATATTGCATCAAAGATATCATCATCGGTTACAAGAACATCTGACAGGTCAGTAAGTGTTAGTCAAGATGCAATTGTTCAATCTATTCGTACGAGTATTACTTTATTGAAACGAGAATGTTTAGATGTATTACAACTTCACAATGCAACAATTGATAATTTTAGAGATGACGTATTATTGGACACTTTACAAATTTGTAAATCTCAAGGTTTAGTTAAGTATATTGGTGCAACTATTTATAATAAGGATGAAGCTATTGCAGCTATTGAATCAAAAATAGTTGACATTTTACAAGTGCCATTCAGTATACTCGATCAAAGATTATTATCTTATGTTTTACCATTAGCTAAATCTGCAGGTATAGGTATTGTGGCACGTTCAGTACTATTAAAAGGTGTTCTTAGTGCTAAATCATGTTATTTGCCTCCTCATTTATATGAATTACGGGAAGCTTCTGCTCGCATTAAAAGACATTATGATGTTTCTTGGGAAGAACTTACTAAACTAGCAATAAGATTTTGTCTAACTGTTCGTGAGATTGATACTGTTCTATTAGGTGTTACTACTCCTAGTGAATTAAATGTGGCTATTGATGCAGTGAATTTAGGCACATTATCTGAAGCAGATATGCGTGATGCATCTGATTTTCAAATAGTAGATAATGAATTGCTGAATCCTTCTTGTTGGTAACAAATTAAAGTGAATATATATAAGATTATAATTTAATATACAAATAGGATATTTATGCTTACAACTATAAAGATTAATATTTTGAATTTGCTCAAGAGTGTATTTTTCAGGAATAGGTTGGATTCACATGGAAAAGCCTATATTCCTAAAGGAGTAGACAAAATAATTTGTAATGTTAATCAGTATATTATTGAATCATCTTTAACACCACCATGGGTCTGGGATGCTAAAGCATGCCATAGGTTTTGGGGATTAGATGTGAATAACAAGTCTGATCCTAATGCACCAACAGGTTATTATAATAAACCTAAAGCACTGATAAAGTTTTTGGAACAATTTTGGTCTCCTTATATAAAGAAAGATTTTAGCATTTTGGAATTAGGTTGTAATTGTGGGACAAATTTAAATTTATTACATACAGAAGGATATATAGATCTTTCGGGCATAGATATCAATGCAGATGCTGTAAATTTGATGAATAGTGTCTATCCAGAATTATATGAAAATGCAACAATTTGTGTTGGAAAATTTGAGGATTTGTTGTCTGAAATTGAGTCAAAAAGTTTTGATGTCATTTTTACAATGGCTGTTCTAATGCACATACATCCGACCAGTACACAAGTGTTTTCTAACATGGCACGTATTGCACGCAAATATATTGTCGTGGTAGAACAGGAATATGGAAATTGTGAGTATGTGTTTTCCCGTAATTACAAAAGAGTTTTTTCTAGAGTTGGATGTAAGCAAGTAAAAAAGATTATGCTAGGAGTAGATGATACTCCAGATTATGCATATGAATATCATGGTATGAAAGCTAGGATCTTCGAGTTGTAATTATTGTTTTTGATTAATCATCTACTATTTACGTTTTAGTAATAGAATATTTTATTCTGAAGGATGGAATGTAATGAAGCAAAAAGTAATAAATATTGGCGCAAGACAAATAGGTGGAGACAATAAGTGTTTTATTATTGCTGAGATGGGTTCCAATCATGATGGTGATTTTGCTAGAGCAAAAGATTTGATAGATATTGCTTGTGAAGCTGGTTGCGATGCTGTCAAGATACAGGTTGTATATGCAGAGGAATGTTACCCGCCAGGCACTAGATACCCGGCTCATTATGGAGATGAAGATTTGGCAGATATAATTAAGCGTAAGGAGATTCCAAAACAATGGGTCAGTGATTTAAGAAGATATGCTCATAATTGTGGCATTTTGTTTGGTGCATCTACGGATGGTTTTATTGGTTTAGATACTATGATTAATAATGGTGTTGATTTTGTTAAAATACCATCATTTGCTTTGTCCAATATACCATTGTTGATTCGAGCTTCTAAATCAAAATTACCAATAATTTTAGGTACAGGAGTACATAGTTTAGGTCAGGTAGAAGAAGCGCTAATGGTAATTGATACTGTTGATTTAGCGATGTTACATTGTGTGTCAGCTTATCCTGCATCTCTAGATGGTCTTAACTTAGCAAATATGAAATTCTATGATGAAGCTTTTCCAGTTCCCATAGGCTTTTCTGATCATTCTGTTGATCCAAAAATTGCTCCTGGGTTTGCAGTTGCTTTGGGAGCTAAACTTTTGGAAAAACATTATACATATGACAAGAAAATGCCGGGACCTGATCATTATTTTGCGATAGAGCCGCAAGAGTTGCGTGTGATGGTAGAGGAGGTTAGGAAAGTAGAGGGTGATTCTGAATACAGAGATAGTTTGATTCAGAATCAGGATAATTTTCAGATATATGGCGAGATTCGTACTGGTATATATGATCAAGAGAATGATATCCAAAAACGTACTAGACTAGGTATATATTTTTTAAATGATCTGGATATGGGATCTATTTTGAAACCATCAGATGTAAGAGTGTTTCGTTGCGGAAATACAGAACCTAAATTGCATCCTAGATATTTAGATGTAGTTGTAGGAGCAACATTAGTAACTGATGCATCAAAATATGAATCAGTTTCTTGGGAGCATATCATTGAAAAAAGATAGTAATCTTCGAATAGCTTTCTTTGGCAATCATATATATGGTTATTGTTCTTTATATGCTTTGTTGGAAGCAGGTTTAAAGCCGGAGATAGTAATTAGCAATGTTCCACGTGCTGATGAACAGGTATGGTATCCATCTGTGTCTGAACTTGCTGAGCAGAATAACATTGAGAAATATTGTTCTAACAAGATAAGTGCTGATAGTAGTGTGTTTGCTAGGATTAATGATTTAAATCCAGATATATTGGTAGTGTCTTCCTATCGTAATATTTTGGGTAGCTATATATTAGATATTGCTGAATTAGGTGCTATAAACTTACATATGGCTCCATTACCTAGATATCGTGGTGCTCATCCGGAGAATTGGGCCATTATCAATGGTGAAGATCAAATGGGTTACAGCGTACATTATCTTGATGAAGGTATTGATACAGGTGATATTATTGCCCAAGATAGTGTGTCTATTTTGCCTGAAGATGATATTCTTTCACTTACATATAAACTTGCTGCTGATGCTCCCAAGTTGCTTATAAAGGTTTTGAGTGATGTTCAGTCAGGTCATATTATACGTATTCCTCAAGATGAGAGTGATGCTAGTTATTATCCTCCAAGAAAGCCAGAAGATGGGATCATTGATTGGTCTAGAGATGAAATTGTGATTCATAATTTAGTGAGAAGCTTAACAAGACCATATCCTGGTGCATTTACATTTTTGAGAGGTGATGAGTTAAGGATTTGGCGAACAAGAATTGATGGTGATCAAATATCAGAAGTATCTCCAGGAACATTGATTTCAGTTGAAAATAGGAATCTTAAGATATCTACTGGAACTAGACCTATAGTAGTAGTGGATTTTGACTGGTTTGGAGATGTAAATATAAAACAATTTGTTGGTGAATCTTTTGAGTAATTATTATCATAATGAAATTATTCCCCATAATAGTCCTCATGTATCATCTGATGATATCAAGGTAGTATCTGAATCTTTGAGGACATCTTGGTTGTCACAGGGATCTGCAGTTTTACAGTTTGAAGAACAGATATGTAAGTATTTATCTGACGGTAAGTCTGAGAATCAATTATCAGGAGTAGCAGTTTCAAGTGGTACTGCAGCATTATTCTTAGCATTGAAAGTACTTGAGATTGACGAAGGTTCGGAGATTTTAGTCCCCACATATGCTTGTTCTGCACTATTAAATGCAGTTTATATGGCAGGTGGAATACCAGTTCCTGTTGATGTTGATCTACTTAGTTTCAATCCAACAGTAGAAACGTGTGCAAATGCACTAACCGCTAAGTCTGCAGCATTAATTTTAACTCATACTTTTGGGGTTCCAGTTGATACGAGGAAATATAAAGAATTGGGCATTTACATTATTGAAGATTGTTGTCAATCTATTGGTTCTAGATACATGGATAAGAATGTGGGTTTAGAGGGGGATTTATCCGTCTTTTCTTTTTATGCGACTAAGATGATCACTACTGGTCAGGGTGGAATGGTAGTTTCAAATGATAGCATTTTAATGGATAAAGTGCGTGATCTTCGTGATTTTGATGGTCGTGATATATATAATCCTAGCTTCAATTTTCAGATTACAGATTTTCAAGCATCTCTTGGTATTTCCCAATTGCAAAGGTTGCCATTGTTCATATCTAAAAGGCAGAACAATACTCAAAAATATATTGATGCAATTGGTGACAACGCTAATGATATTTTGCAGTTAGGATTGGATGATGTGAACACCAATTGTTTTAGATTTGTTCTAAAATTGGGATCTAAAATGGAAGCTTGTAAAGCAATATTTACCAATAATGGTATTACATGTGTTTCACCTATCGCTAATCATGAGCTTCTGCATAGGTATCTGAAATTAAACATTGATAAGTTTCCAAATGCAGAGGCAATATCTAAATCAGTATTGTCAATACCAGTTTTTCCAGCATTAACAGATCATCAGGTTACTAGAATCACTAAAGTTTTGTCAAATTTGCAAATATAAGTTACTTATGCTAAGTTATCTTAATTTATGATATTAACTGGTCATCAATCATCATATTTGCCTTGGATTGGCTTGTTTCATAAAATTGCCATTTCAGATACATTTTGTTATATGGACAATGTACAGTATCAAGTCAATGACTATAATAATAGAAATAAGATTAAGGGACCTAATGGTGGTTTTTGGTTAACAGTACCTGTTTATAGAAAGGATCATTTTGATACCAAGCTTAAAGATGCTCTAATTGTTAATAATTCATCATGGGCAAAAAAACACTGGAAATCACTTGTCTCTTGTTATAGTAATGCTCCATATTTTGGTAAATATTCTGAGTTTTTTGAACATGTGTACATGCAGGAATGGAAATATTTGAGTGAACTGAATGAGCATATTCTTGTATTTCTGATGAGATCATTAGGTTTAGATGTTGAATATTTTCGGATGTCAGAATTAGAGTTAGAAGGAGAAAAATCCGATCTTATATTAGATATGTGTATAAAGACAAATGCTAGAATGTTTGTGTTTGGTGCTATGGGATCCAATTATGTAAATGTTGATGAATTTGACAGACAAGGTATCAAAGTATATTTTCAGGATTACACTCATCCTGAGTATTCACAGTTGTTTGATGGTTTTGAGTCTCATTTGTCAGTATTAGACCTATTGTTTAATAGTGGTCCTAGCAGTTTAGATATTCTTATGACTGCCAATGTAAATTATGAGCAAGTAGAATTGATGATAAAAGATGCAAATTAGTATAAGCAACATATAAAGTAATCGTAAAACATTAAAGTGCATATTAATACATCAGCAATAATACAATGTAGAATGGGTTCTTCTAGGTTGCCCGGTAAAGTCATGGAAGATATTATGGGATACCCATTATTATGGCATGTGATTAGTCGTGTAAAACGTGCTCGAAGTCTTGATAATGTGATTGTAGCTACAACACAGAATTCGATAGATAATGTTATTGCAGATTATTGTATAGATAACTCAGTAACTTGCTTTCGTGGTGATGAAGACGATGTATTGGATAGATTTTATAAAGCTTCATTGGATTATAATGTTGAGACAATTGTAAGAGTTACAGGTGATTGTCCACTTATAGATTCTGATGTTATTGATCATATGGTTGATTTCTATAACAAAGGTAAATTTGATTATGTGACTAATACTTTGCCTTGCACTTATCCTGATGGTTTGGATATTTCTGTTTTTTCATTTTCTTCTTTAGAACAATCATGGAGACATGCTCGATTACAATCAGAACGAGAACATGTGATTCCATATATACGTAATCATCCCGAATTGTTTAAAATAGGTTCTGTAACTAATACAGAAGATTTGTCTCACTTACGTTGGACAGTGGATGAGCAAACTGATTTGGAGTTCGTAAGGCGTATTTGTCAAAACTTTAATGATATCTATTTTGGTATGCAAGAAATTATTGATTTGTTGAAGATAAAACCTGAACTTATAGAAATAAATAAGGGTATTAGTAGAAATGAAGGTTATGCTAAATCATTAAAAAATGATCGATTAATTAAATAGTTTTTTGTTTATTGTTAATTGAGTTTATATAAATTTAAAAAGGATTTGAAATTCAAGTGAAAGGACAAGAACTTTATAATAAAGCAGTTCATATTATTCCAGGCGGTACTCAATTATTGTCTAAACGCCCTGAAATGTATTTACCTGATCAGTGGCCAAGTTACTATGCTAAATCGAAAGGTATTAATGTGTGGAGCTTAGATGGCAATAAATTTGTTGATATGAGCAATTGTAGTGTAGGTGCATGTGTATTAGGATATGCTGATCCTGATGTTGATAATGCAGTTAGAAATGCTATTGCTAAAGGTTCGATTTCTACATTAAATTGTGTAGAAGAAATTGAATTGGCGGATTTATTATGTGAATTACATCCATGGGCAGAGATGGTAAGATATGCTAGATCTGGTGGTGAAGCAATGGCGATAGCAGTACGTATTGCTAGAGCTTGTGCAGGAAAGGATAAGATCGCTTTTTGTGGATACCATGGATGGCATGATTGGTATCTTGCAGCTAATATAGGAGAATCTGATGCTCTAGATGGACATTTGTTACCAGGATTATCACCTAATGGTGTTCCGCGAGTATTGGCAAATACAGCATTACCTTTTCATTATAATCAAATAGATGAACTTGAAGAAATAGTTTCTGAGCATTCAGATGATTTGGGAGTAATTGTATTAGAGCCAATACGTTCATCTATGCCTATGCCAGGATTTTTAGAGCGTGTGAGAGAAATTGCTAATGAGATTAATGCAGTGTTAATTTTCGATGAAATTACTTCGGGTTGGAGGATAGATAATGGAGGTGCTCATTTACAGATTGGTGTTAATCCTGATATCGCGGTATTCTCTAAAGCAATGAGTAATGGTTATCCCATGGCAGCAATTATAGGGATAACAGATGTTATGCAGGCTGCTCAGAACACATTTATAAGTAGTACTTATTGGACTGAACGTATTGGTCCTACTGCAGCATTAGCAACAATACAAAAATATATAAAATTTAATGTGTCAGAACATTTGATTAAGATTGGAGAATATATGAAGGATATTTGGAGTTCCAATGCTGAGAAAATAGGTATGCCCATTGACGTTGCTGGAATATCTTCATTACCTCATTTTTCTATTCAATGTGAAGATCCTCAGGCGGCACATACACTTTTTACACAGTTGATGTTAGAAAGAGGATTTTTAGCAACTAATTCTTTTAAATCTACGTATGCTCATCAGGATAAACATATGCAACTTTATCGTGAAGCTACTGAAGAAGTTTTTTTATTAGTTTTTGAATCTATTACAAATAATGATTTGAAAGATAAACTAAATGGACCAGTTTCTCATTCAACTTTTCGTAGATTAAATTAGTAAGTAAATGAGTATAAGCTTTTTGGTAAAATAGATATTTGTGATGTATATCTTAGTAAATGGTAAGGCGATTTATTTATAGTAAAATTTGGACTTAATTGTTTAATCTTAGGAATTAGTTTTGATTGGTTTAGCAGGTACTCCAACTGCTACCATACCACCTTCTATGTCCTTAGTTACAACTGCACCTGCTCCAATAATTGCCCATGATCCTACCATAATATGATCCAATATTAAGGCTCCCATGCTAATTATACAATTATTATCTATTTTGCTTGATCCTGCTATGTTGGCTGCAGGACCAACATTGGAAAAGTTACCAATTTTAGTATCATGTCCAATAGACACATTGCGATTAATGATAACAAAATCACCTATATGTACATTAGGAGCAATAACTGTTCCCGGAGCTATAATTGTCCCTTCTCCGGTTGAAACATTAGATCCTATATGGGCATTTGGGTGAACAAGTATATCAAAATTGATTTTAAATTTCTTTTTCATTTTTTCTATTAATTCATATTTAGATGGTCGTGCGAGACCCATAATATATCGATATTCATCTGAAGGAACAAATTTCTCTAATGATCGATAATATTTCACATCATAATCAAGTAGATCAATACGCTGTTTTATACTAATACCACGTGTGTTTTCAGATTCTGGAGCATTATGATAGATTTCAACAACTTTTCCATTGTTAGCATGGATAATATCAAAAATATCACTTAGATAGTTGCCAGCTCCTATAATACAATATTTTTTCATATGATTATAATTTTAATAACTTTCTAGCTTCTTGAGGAGTGGCTACTTCTAAATTTAGAGCATCAGCAATGTTTTTGATGCGTTTTAATAAATCCATGTTTGTTGCTAATTTATCTCGTTTAGTTGTAAACCAGATGTTGTCTTCAATACCAACTCGGACTCCTCCACCTGAAGTCATACCATGCACATTCATTGGTAATTGGGCATCTCCTATTCCACCGACAGACCATATTGAGTCTGCAGGCAGCTCATTAATCATAAGACCTAGATTAAGTATGTTAGCTTGAGCACATGCTATATTTCCAAGGATTAAGTTAAAGTAAAATGGTGGTTCAATTAATCCTTTCTTGTGTAAGTATTTAGCATAATTAATCATTCCCACATCAAATGCTTCTAGTTCTGGTTTGATGTTGTTATCCAGCATTTTTTTTGCTAGCATTTGGATCATTTCAGGGCTATTTACACTCGCTTGTTTGTTAAAATTTAGTGAACTGAGAGTTAGACTGCCCATGTCAGGTTTGGAAGATCCAGTTAGTTCTAAACATTCAGAACGTTTTTCAAATTCTGACCATGAGCGTCCACTAGTGGACACGCATATAATGATGTCTTTATTAATTTTTTTAATTCCTCCAACGATTTGTTCATATATTTCTTTTTGATAAGTTGGGTTGCCAGATTGATCTCTGGCATGAAGATGTATCATTGAAACTCCGAATTTGGTAGATTCTATAGCTTCAGAAATTATTTCGTCCGGTGAAATGGGTACATGTGGTGTCAAGTCTTTTGTAGGAATCATTCCGTTTGGAGTAAAATTTATTATTAGCTTGTTCATTGTGGAGTCTCCTTACACATTATAGTGTAATTATATTTACTCATTATATCCACCTCTGTATTCGTGTGTCAAGAAAAGCCAAATAAGTTTGTAATGTAATAATTAGTCATTGAGTAGATATTTGAATTATTTCAAGATATATATATATATATATATGGAACAAAAATGAATTTATTATTTAGATGTGATGGAAATTTAAAAATTGGCATAGGACATGTGATGCGATGCAAAACTCTTGCTATTGTGATGAGAAATCTTGGTTGTAATGTGATTTGGGTTATGCAAAATCGATCAGATGAATTTGCGGAGGAATTATTATCAGTAGGTTTTACAGTTCACTATGTTGATCACTACGAAAATTTTGTAACAGGCGATTTGATGTTAGAGGATGCTAAAGAAACTGTAATGATTGCTGAAAAATATCAAGTTGACATTGTGGTTGTTGATCATTATGGTGCTAATAGCGACTATTTGAATTTTATTGGATCTAGAGATCTGAAATTGGCAGTAATTGGTTTAGGGGGTGATTCGAGTCGTGACTTGAGATCTGCTGATTGGTTTCTTAATCAAAATTTAGGTGCTTCTAAGTTAGATTATCAAGTTAGATCAGATTGTGTATGTTTGCTTGGACCAACTTATGCGCTTCTTCGCAAACAGTTTGTAGAGGCTCGTACTGATTTGACTAGGAAATTTAATAGGGATGATAATCGTATACTAGTTACTTTAGGTGGTGGTGACATGACTTACCATTACCCAATGATTTTAGAAGCTTTTATGTTTTTAGATATTGGATTGGATGTGCGTTTTATAGTGCGCAGAAGTGATTCATTAGAGTTGTTCTCTACTCAAATGTCATCAATTAATCAGCATAAGATAACTATTTTAGAGAACGTAGAAGATATGGCTTCTCATATGGTGTGGGCGGATTTATCGATTAATGCTGGTGGTTCTACTTGTTGGGAATTATCTTGTTTAGGCTTACCAATGATAATTTTAGTTGTTTCTGATGATCAAATATTAAGTGCACAAGAGTTGCATGGTCAAGGTTGTGGGATCGCTCTTGATAATTTAGATTCATCTTTAAGATCAAGAGACTTATGTAATTTATTGATAAAGTTAATCGCTAATATTCAGCAACGGTCTGAAATGTCTTTGCGGTCGAAAAGTTTAGTAGATGGAAATGGTGCTACTAGAGTAGCAGAATCGTTAATGTCGTTAGGTAGTAATTAGTACTAATTATAGATGTGCATCTATAATTAGATTATATTTGTGGGAGACTTTTTATGAACAATAAAAAAATACTAGTGGTAGTTGCTCATCCTGATGATGAAATTTTGGGATGTGGAGGCACTATGGCTCGTTTAGTTGCAGAAGGTAATGATGTGTTTGTCACTATTTTAGGAGAAGGAATTACTTCGCGTTATGAAGATCGTGCTCAAGCAAACGAATCACTATTAATGAATCTTCAGAATGATAGTCAAAAAGCTGCTGATCATATAGGAGTGAAAGGTTTGTTCACCTTTAATCTTCCCGACAATCGTTTTGATACTGTTCCTTTACTTGATGTAGTTAAGATTATAGAAGGAATTATTGATGATATACAACCTACTACTATATATACTCATCATAATGCTGATCTAAATATAGATCATAGTATTGTTTATAGAGCTACTATGACAGCAGTACGTCCATTAATTAATTGTCCTGTAAAAGATGTGTATTCAGTTGAGATACCTTCATCTACAGAATGGTCATTTCAAAATTATCATAATGGATTTCGTCCAAATGTATTTGTAGATATTACGAATTATATTGATCTAAAATTAGAATCTATGCACATGTATGATAGTGAAAGCAGGGAATTTCCACATCCGCGCTCGTTAGATTCTCTGAGAGCAATTGCTCGTCGGTGGGGTTCTGTGGTTGGTGTAGAATATGCTGAAGCAATGGAGTTGATTCGATTGATATATTGATATGATAGTGAATTGTTTATGATTTCTCATATTAAGGAGTATGAATTATGAAGGTATTAATTACACCCTCATCTTTTGGGGAATGTGGTTTAGAACCATTTAAGCTGCTTGAACAGAATGGTATTGAATATCACATTAATCCTAAAAAAAGACGTTTGACTTCTGAAGAGGTACTCGATCTTGGTAGGGATTGTGTAGGTATTATTGCAGGCTTAGAAACTCTTGATAAAAATACTCTTCAACAATTTTCTAACCTGCAAGTTATTAGTAGATTGGGAAGTGGATTAGACAATGTAGATGTTGCAGCTGCTGAAGAAAAAGATATTGTAGTGAGAAGTACTCCATTTGGGCCAACTAGAGCGGTAGCAGAATTGACCCTGGGATTAGTTTTGTCCTTATTAAGGAATGTGGTTGAGGCTGATAGAAATATACGTGCAGGAGTTTGGCAAAAACATATTGGACAATTGTTACAAGGTCGTAAAGTAGGAATATTAGGCTTAGGTCGTATTGGTCGTGAAGTAGCACAATTATTGATTCTAATGGGTTGCGAAGTGATAGCTTATGATTTAATGCCAGATTTAGAATGGGCTTCAAGGAATAATGTGGAAATAGTCACTTGGTTGGATCTCATGTCTGATAGTGAGATTTTGTGTATACATATTTCATCATCCTCTGATAAAAGTGTTTGTATAATTGGGGAAGATGAATTTAACATGATGCATCCCGATGTGCTCTTGATAAATATGTCTAGAGGTGGAGTAATGGATGAGAACGCATTAGAAATAGCGTTACAGAAAGGATATGTAAAAGGTGCTGCTTTAGATGTTTTTCAAGATGAACCTTATAGAGGCTCGTTAATTGAAGTGGATAATGTCATACTAACACCTCATTTGGGTTCGTATGCTAAGGATGCTAAATTAGCAATGGAAATTGAAGCTGTTAAAAATCTTTTGGAATCTCTTGGTACGTGATAAGGTAATATACCTCTTATGATGAATACTGTTCGTTTTGCTATTATTGGTTGTGGTCGTATTGCAAATTTTCATGCTGATCCAATCGTGCAAATGGAAGATGTGGAATTAGTTGCAGCTAGTGATTTAATTCTTGAAAGGAGACAAGCTTTTAATGATAAGTATCATGTTCCTACATATGAAAATTATCATACTATGTTACAACAAGAAAACATTGATGTTGTTTGTATTCTTACTCCTAATGGGATGCATCCTGCACATGCAATTGATGTAATATCTCGCTATCAAAAGCATGTTGTAGTTGAAAAACCATTAGCGTTAGCATGGGAAGACTTAGGTAAAATGAAGAAAGCAGCTGATAGAGCTGGAGTAAAAATATTTCCAATTTATCAGAATAGATATAATAAAGCAGTACAAAAAGTACGTGCAGATCTTCAGTCTGGTCATTTAGGTAAAGTGGCTTTAGGAACAGTTCGACAAAGATGGTGTAGACCTCAACGTTATTATGATCTTTCATCTTGGAGAGGTACTTGGGCGATGGATGGTGGTGCATTAGTGACTCAAGGTATTCATTTCATTGATTTGTTACAATATTTGTTAGGAGATGTAGAGTCAGTAGTTGCAAATATTGCAACTCAACTTGTGGACGTTGAAGTTGAAGACACGGCAGTTGCTATTCTGAAGTTTAAGACAGGTGCATTAGGAGCCATTGAAATCACTACTGCAGCACGTCCAAACATAGTTTATGAAAATAAATTAGAAGAAGCTTCTATCTCAATATTATCTGAATATGGTATGTCTATTATCACAGGTATTGCTGCAAATGAATTAAGTACATACACTTCTGATTTAGAAGCTACCAAAGCTCATACTGAAAAATTTAATCATGCTTATGGAACTGGTCATATTCCTTTGTTAAGAGATGTTGTTGCTGATATCAGACATGGTATTCCGCATCCTATATCATTTGAAGATGGTATTGGTGCTATACGTTTGTTAAATGCTATTTATCGATCAGCTGAAGATGGTCGTGAGGTATATTTGAGTGAGGAACTTACCTCTCACAATTTGGGTCATCCTGATCAGAAACTTATTGACGAGTATACTGTTTTTCCCGAAAAATGAGAGTTATTGTTACTGGTGGTGCTGGATTTATTGGGTCACATTTGGTTAGTCGACTAATACGTTTGGGTCATGAAGTATTGGTTATAGACAATTTTTCTACAGGTATAAGGAGTAGTGTTCTCCAACAATTAGATGTTTTAGAGCTTGATTTATCATCTCCTGAATTTGTCAATAAATTACCAAAAGGTGACTTCGATGCTATTTGTCATTTGGCGGCTCAATCAGCTGGATCTGTATCAGCTGATAATCCTCTATATGATTTACAGGCTAATGCTATGTCAACTTTGTTGTTATCACGTTGGTGTATAGAGAAGGGAATTTCACGATTCTTGTATGCTAGCTCAATGGTTACTTATGGTAATACAGATAAATCTCCAGTGTCTGAGGATCAATTGTGTTTACCGCGTTCATACTATGGTGTGTCTAAATTGACATCAGAACATTATTTAAGACTTGGAGCCTTAGAGGGATTGAAGCCGACTAGTTTTCGAATGTTTAGTGTCTATGGTCCAGGGCAGGATTTAGAAAATGTTCGACAGGGAATGGTTAGCATATATTTGTCATACATGCTGCGAGGTGTTGAGGTTCCAGTGACTGGTTCTTTCGAAAGATTTAGAGATTTCATATATATTGATGATGTAGTTGATGCTTGGATCAGCGCATTGAATTTATCATCTACTCCTCAGCTAGTTTATAACATTGGTTCTGGATCTGGGACTACTGTACGAGAACTTTTGATGTTGCTGCTTCAAACTCTTGATTTGTCATCTGATTATCCTATTTGTGAAATGACTGGTTCAGATAACGATCAATTTGGCTTGTATGCGGATATTAATAATATTCGAAATGATCTTGACTGGGTTCCTAATACAGACCTTAGTGAAGGATTACGATTGATGTACGAATGGGCTGCAAAAATACTATAATCGGTCTCATAGAAAATAATTAATAATTTCAATAAATTAAAACAATGATAATGAACAAAAATTTTATTACATGTAGAGTGTGTAGTTCTAATGAGTATGATTTAGTTAGCGCTGATGTGTCAGGTGACCAGAATGCTTCTGTATATAAATGTAGAGATTGTGATTTAGTATATTTGTACCCTATTATGACTGAAGCAGAAGAAAAAGCTTTTTATGAACAAGAATTTGAAAAGTATATGGAAGGTCGATCGGGTCCTGGTTGGGAAAGTCCTCAGGCACATTTTGCTTCATATCAGTCTGAAGGTGAACGGAGATTGTCCTTGGTGAGTCCATTTCTATCTAAAGATGATTCATTACTTGAAATTGGTAGTTCTACAGGATATTTTCTTGATGATTTATCTGGATATGTCAAGAAAGTAATTGGAATAGAGCCAAGTAAAGCATATAGGGAATATGCTTTAAGTAGAGGAATACAAACTCTTGAAGCTTTGTCTGATTTAGGTGATATGAAATTTGATGTAATTGCAATTTATTATGTACTTGAACATTTGAGAGATCCTGTAGAATATCTTATGAATTTGAAGTCCTTTCTTAATTCTGGAGGGAGAATTCTTATTGAAGTTCCAAATGTACAAGACATATTAATTTCTAAATATGACATACCAAATTTCGGCCCTTTTTATTGGCAGAAAGTTCATTATCATATTTTCTCAAAAGATACACTTTCAGATGTTGTTTGTCGTGCAGGGTTTGGAGTAGAGATTTTTCCAGAACAGCGTTATGATCTTTCGAATCATATGGTATGGATGATAGAAGGTCGGCCGGGTGGGATGGGACGATACTCTGATATCTTTTCTAAAGAATTAGAAGTTTCTTATTCAGAGGCTTTAAAGAGACATTGGGTATGCGATACTATTTTTGCCGTTGTGACCAAGAAAGATTGAATTATTGAAATTGATTTTGGAGTATTTTAGGTATGTATACTGAAACATCATTTGAAGGAAAGGTAGCATTAGTCACAGGATCCGGTAATGGTATTGGTTATGCTATTGGATTGAAATTGATGGAATTAGGTGCAAAAGTTATTTTTCATTATCATTCTCAAAATGAAAAGTTGTTACAACTTCAGCATATTTATGGTAATGATCAATGTCATGTTGTCCAAGCAGATTTTTCTTCTTCAGGAGATGTATTGAGAATGTTTTCAGATGCGTGGCAATGGCAAGATAAAATCGACATTTTAGTTAATAATGCTGCGTTAATTGATCCTGTGTCTTCAATTACTAAAATTTCTGAAGATGATTTACAGAAGACTATGCAGATTAATTTCTTTGCACCATTTTTGTTGATGAAAATGTTGTTGGAAAATTCTCAGAATACAGGTGAAATTATAAGAATTGCTAGTATTAGTAGTATTGCCGTAAAATATAGTGGTTCACCACAAATGGTTCATTATATGGCATCAAAGGCTGCATTAGAATCAGGTACGCTAGCATTAGCGAAACATTCTTCATCGTCCATTTTAGCTAATGTTCTACGTGTTGGTGTTACAAACACAGATGCTCATCAGCGATTAGGTCGAGATGATCTTTCTGAACGGGAGTCATTAATACCAATAGGAAGAGCTGCGGAACCGGAGGAGATTGCAGATGTTGTGATCTTTTTAGTTTCCCCATTGAATACTTATTTGACAGGTGCAATTGTACCTGTAGCAGGTGGTGAATAGTTGTGAAGGAAATAGATATTAGACCTGCTGATCTTTTTAATGAATTTCTTAAATTATCAGTCGATGATATTAATACATTCTTTGCAGATAAAAGTTTGTTTAAACATGTTAGATGTCCTGGTTGTGACAGTAATGTGTCCCATCATGGATTAACTAAATATGATTTTACATACTTGCAGTGTTTGGTATGTGGATCTTTGTATTGTTCCCCACGTCCAAACATTGGACAATTAGAAGAGTTTTATCAGAATGCTAAATCGGTGGAGTTTTGGGCTACTCATTTCTATCAGGAAACAGCTGATGCACGGAAGAAATTGATGTTTAGGCCTCGAGCTATGTTAGCTGCTGATCTTTTCTCTGAAAATGTATGGATAGATCAAGACGTGGAACTACTAGATGTTGGTAGTGGATATGGGATGTTTCTTGATGAAGTCAAAAGAATAGGAAAATTTAATAGCATTGTAGGTATTGAGCCTAACGAACAATTTGCTCAAATATGTAGAGAACGTGGTTTTCATATAATCAATAAATATGCTGAAGATATTACAGCTGATGATGTTAGTGCTAATATTGCAACTTGTTTTGAGGTACTAGAGCATGTGTATGATCCATGTACGTTTTTAAGGAAAGTACAGAAAGCACTTTGTGTAGGTGGCAAGTTGTTGTTGACAACACTTACTGCTAATGGGTTTGATATTCAGGTTTTGTGGCAGCATAGTAAGAGTCTTACTCCACCACATCACTTAAATATATTGTCTGTGGAAGGTATGAGACATCTTTTTGAAAGGAGTGGTTATAGAATTTTAGAGATTGAAACACCAGGGAAATTGGATGTGGATATTGTACTTAATGCTTATAAGGAAAATAACTTTATAAGTGAATCACGATTTGTTAATTTGTTGATAGCACAAAATAATGAAAAAACAAATAATGCATTTCAGAGATTTTTACAACAGAATAATTTGTCATCTCATATTCAAGTTGTAGCTGAAAGATTGTAATTATATTTATTATCAATTAAGGTTTAAACTATAGTGAGATCATTAATATTTTTAGTGAAAATAATTTTGAAAATACTCTTTAAGATAAAAAAGAGGTTGTTTCATCAGTCAAATATACGTATATGTTCAGTTAGGAATCATACTGTTTTGTTAGATGTTGATTCCGATATCGAAAATTTCAGAGCTGATACATATCTATCTAAAGAACCAGAAACATTAGATTGGGTAGAACGTTATTTTCGTCCAGGTGATGTTATATATGATGTTGGAGCCAATATTGGTTTATATTCTTTATTTGCTGCTAAATATTTGAATGGTAAATGTAAGATTTATGCATTTGAACCAGAATCTCTTAATTATGCTAAGTTAAATATTAATATCTATTTGAATAATTTAACAGGTTCAATAATACCTTGTTGCTTAGCTTTAACTGATAAGGTTGACTTTGATCAGTTTTATTTGCATCCTGATAATTTCGAAACGGTTTCAGACCAAAACACACTTACCCCGGGATCGGCATTACATAGTTTTGGACATGCAGAAGATTATAGACAAAACAAATTCCAGCCATTTCATATTCAAGGTATGATCGGGGTTTCTTTGGACTATTTGTGGGCTAGTTGGAACATTGGGTTCCCCAATCATATAAAAATCGATGTAGATGGTATTGAGGAAAGGATTGCGGCAGGTGGTGTTGATACATTTGCCGATCGACGATTGAGGTCCGTATTGATAGAGGTCTCTAATGCTGATGTTGAACGTAGTCCCATAATTAGAAAATTGCTTTCTGTAGGATTTTCAATAGTAGATGATTTTGAAATACATTCGAGAGATTCGCTTATAGGTACTGAATTCGAGAATTCGGTTAATGTTGTGTTTGTACGTGATTAAATGACAAAATATCCATTACTTAATATTACAAGGTATGTTTTACGGAAACATTAAGCATCTAAATGAATTATTGATATGTCAAATATATTAAAGGTTGGTATTGCTGGATATGGAGTAGTAGGTAATCGCCGAAGATTTTTTATCGATAAACATACGGATCTCAAGCTAGTGGCAGTATGCGATAGGAAGTTTGTTGATCAACCCATTCCTGATGATAATATTTGTTATTATACAGATTACCGTAATATATTAGACCATGATATTGATCTTTTGTTTGTTTGTATGACAAATGATATTGCACCTGAGGTTACCGTGGCTGGTTTAAACAAGGGAGTACATGTTTTTTGTGAGAAGCCTCCTGGTCGTAATTTAGATGATGTAATCCGAGTTATGGAATCTGAAAAATTGAAACCTGATTTAAAGTTGAAGTATGGTTTCAATCATCGTTACCATGATTCAATACGCGATGCTATTGAGATTGTTAGAACAAAACAATTGGGTGATGTAATTAATATGAGAGGTGTGTACGGTAAATCAAAACTACTAAGCTTTGATACACAATCTAGCCAATGGAGAACCAAACGATCTTTTTCGGGTGGTGGGATTTTGTTAGATCAGGGAATACACATGGTTGATATGATGCGACTATTTGCAGGAGAATTTGCAGAAGTATATAGTTTTGTTTCTAATGATTATTGGGGTCATGATGTTGAAGACAATGCTTATGCTTTGATGAGGACTGGTGATGGTATAGTAGCTATGTTGCATTCTTCTGCTACAGAATGGCGCCATAGATTTAGATTAGAGATTACTTTAGCAAGAGGCATGATTATATTATCTGGTATTTTGTCTGGATCGAAAAGTTATGGTGATGAGACTTTGAAAGTTGTTTATTCTGGTAAAGATGATAGAGGAGAACCACGAGAGGTAGTGAAATGCTATAGTGAAGATAATTCGTGGAGAGATGAGATTAATGAGTTCGTTGATGCTATTTTGAATGATAAAAAAATTATGAGTGGTTCTTCTACTGATGCATTAAAAACTATGCATCTTGTATTTCGTATATATTGTGCTGATGATAACTGGCGTAACAAATATAATTTGAGCGATACAATACTAAAATAATAATAAGGTGATATATGTTAACTGATGTTGTGGGAGTAATACCAGCTCGTATGGGTTCGAGCAGATTTCCTGGTAAACCTATAGCTCTTTTGTTAGGACAACCTATGATATTTCATGTGTGGCAACGTTCTAATCTAAGTGGAGTTTTAGATCGCATTGTAATAGCAACTTGTGATGAGGAAATTCGGGATGTGGCTGAGGGTTTTGGTGCTGAAGTTGTAATGACTTCTTCTTCTCATGAAAGATCAAATGATAGAGTAGCTGAAGTAGCGCAAAAATTGCAATGTAACAATATTCTAAACATACAAGGTGATGAGCCGATGGTTCATCCACAATTGATCAAAGATGTAGTTAGCGCATTAGATATCAATCCTGATTATCAGTGTGTTAATCCGATATCTGAACTCACAAGCGATGATGAAATTCAATCTCCGAATACGGTTAAGGTTGTTGCTAATCTGCTAGATAGAGTTGTTTATTTTTCCAGATATCCTATTCCATCTGCTTTGGTTAACGAGCGCACTTTTCCTGTTATGAGACAAGTTCCAATATTAGGTTTTCGTTCAGAATTTTGTATTAAGTTGACTGAGCTTAATCCTGGACCACTTGAGTTACAAGAGGGTATTGATTTGTTGAGAGCTATTGATCATGATTTGCCTGTCCACGTTATGCGGACAGATTTCCAGACATTTGGTGTAGATACGAAAGATGACAAATTGATTGTGGAAGGATATTTGAAGACAGATGTAATTACTAGTAAATATATGGATGTATAGGCGATATGTCTAGTCTTAGCATAATTGATTTATCGACAAATTATTTATATGGACCAGTTAAAATCTCAAGCATTATTATCATTAGCTGAATCTGCTGCGCGTGAAGCAGGCCAATTTTTAAGTGCTTGTAAGGTTGAAAGTCGTGCAGTAGAAAAAGAACTATATAGAGATATTAAGTTAAAAGCAGACATTGAATCTGAACAGATAATTGTGGATATTTTAGCA
>DBHI01000120.1:32328-84416 GCA_002296125.1 Anaerolineales bacterium UBA832
CAAAGTGTTTAGATGAAAAATATTATTGGATTGTGGATCCACTTGATGGTAGCATGAATTTTTATAGGGATCTTCCTATTAGTTGCATTTCAATAGGTTTATTTAATGGGACAAAGCCAGTAATAGGAGTAGTATATGATTTTCATAATGAAGATATGTATACTGGTATTGCTGATCATATTTCTACACTGCAAGATAAACCTATTCATGTTAGTAGTACAAGTAGTGTTCAGGATGCCATATTGTGTACAGGATTCCCCGTAAACATGGACTTTTCACAGAAAAAACTAATAGAGTTTGTGGAACATGTAATCCATTATAAAAAAGTGCGCTTGTTAGGATCTGCTGCGCTTTCATTGGCGTATGTTGCATGCGGAAAGGTTGACGTATATATGGAGTCAGATATTATGTTATGGGATGTAGCAGCAGGTCTTGCTTTAGTATTAGGGTCTGGAGGTTATGTTGATATTACTCCAGGTACTCATGAGTGGTCATACAATGTGTATGCGTCCAATAATAATATCAATAGTAGTCAGGATAATTAAGGTTTTCTAACATATATAGAGTATATAAAAACTTTCTTAACGTGAGTAATTTGATATTAGTGTCGGCAGATCTTGATTTGTCTCGGATAAAGCATAATTTACAATCTTATATGAATAAGACGTGGATGTATGCTGGTCAAGATGTTAGATTAAGAATTCGGTGGGAAAACACTTTAGTTCATCTACAACCTCGTGTTAATTTATCTTATCAACTGCAGGAAGCTGCTGATAGTTTGTCAGATGATTTTAATTTATGGATAGATACAATTGGTCAATCAAACAGTTCATTGTTTTGGTGGTTGGGACAAATAGCTGAGAAGAATCCGTTTGTATCTTCTTTGTTTTTTAATTTATGCTATTTTAAGACGATCATTGATTATATACATAATAATCCTGACAAGAATTATTTAGTTGTTGTAGAAAATCACGCTTTGCGTCGCACATTGAGTAATTATGCGAAGAAGAATCAATGGCAATTTGTTGAAATTGATAAATGGTTTGCAGAATTACAATCTCTAAAGAAATCAGTTGCCGAGATATTTTATGGTTTGTTAGCTAAAATTAATCTGGCTAAAAATTGGATTTCTTTACGGTTAATATTACGTGATTTGTACAAATATCAATCTAGAAATTACTCTGAACATAATTGTCAACTAAGTAAAACAATTTTATTTCACTCTTGGGTTAGAGATGATAGTATTGATAGTCAAGGGGAATTTATAGATCAGTTCTTCGGGAAGTTGCCTGATTTTATTAAATCTCATGGGTTTAAGGTGCAATATTTTCATTTACCACTTTCTTTTGTTACCAAATCTTCTGGTCCTTATTACCTTTTGAAGCCTTTGGCTGATAAGGGTTTACTGTTTCCTTCTCATAATTATTATAAAATCATTGATTTGTTTAAATCAATGATTTACCCAATGTTTTTGTGTTGGAAGCCGTTAAAAGTACAAAAATTTAATTCTTGGGAGATTAATGATTTGATTTTGCAGGATAGATGGAATCAAGTATGGTCATCAAGAACAAGTGCTGCATACATGTATTATTTATTTGCTGCTAGGTTAGGGGAAAGAGGCATACGTTTTAATAAAACTTTGGGTACATTTGAAAATCATATATGGGAAAAAAGCTTTAATTTAGGAGTTCGGCATTTTAATGTTTCGGACGAAATTGTTGGTTATCAACATACAACACTTAATTGGAATTATCATTGTTATTCACCAAAATTAAATGAATTTAAATCAGGTGTTTTACCTGATAGAGTAATTTGCAGTGGATCAATTTGGGAATCTGAATTAATAAAGCGAGGATATAGTAATGTGGATGTTGGAGGAGCATTACGATTTGAATTTTTGTCAAACAAAATGGAATCATGTGATCGAGACAACAATGAACCCATTATATTAGTGGCAGTTAACGCAGGTGGATTTTTGACACTTGAGGTATTGCGGCAAGTGTATTTAGCATTTAAGCAGGAGAAGCATAGTAAGATATTAATAAAGGTTCATCCGCATTTACAAATTGATAGTGTTGATTTTGATACAATTTTTGATGGAAATAAACCATCTAATTTTGAGGTGATTGACAGACCTATGTCTGAATTGCTTCTAGAAGTGGATTTGTTGATTTATTCGTCTACGTCTGTATGTTTAGAGGCACTTGCAATGGGAGTGCCTGTTATCTCAGTAATACCGGAAACATTTCTTGATTTGGACGATTTGAGATTATTGCCAAATTTGCGTTGTGCAACAGGATCATATCAAGAGTTGTTTTTGCAGTCAGAGAAAATTTTAGGAAGATCTCAGGGTGAATATGAGGATTGGTTATCAAAAATTGGTGATACCATGACAGATGTTTTTTCACCTGTGACAGTTAATACATTGGAATCGTTCATATTAAGTGAGGAAAGTCGTGAATAATAACAAAATGTTGATTACCGGAGCTAATGGAATGGTAGGCAGTTATGTAACAAAGATTTTTTCAGATTGGGATTTGTATATGACTGATTTGGATTCATTAGATATGTCTAGCACAAAGTTAGATGTATGTGATGCTGTAGAAGTGATGCAAATAGTAAAAAATGTTGATCCTGATTTTGTTTTACATTTAGCAGCAGCTACAGATGTTGATCGATGTCAAATTGAGCCAGAATGGGCTTACAGAGTAAATGCTATAGGTACTCAGAATATTGCTTTGGCATGCCAAGAAACAAATGCTCGTTTAATTTATGTTAGTACAGGAAATGTATTTGAAGGAAACAAAGAAACAGAATATACAGAGTTTGACAAACCAGGTCCTAAGAATATTTATGGAAACTCTAAATTGGTAGGTGAAGAAATAGTTAGTTCTCTGTTAAATAAGTATTACATTGTTAGGGCTGGTTGGATGATAGGTGGTGGTGTAAAGGACAAGAAGTTTGTTAGCAAGATGGCACATATGTTAATGGATGATCAAGGACCTTTGAAAGCTGTTAATGATAAATTCGGAAGTCCTACATATGCTTTTGATTTACTTGAAGGAATATCTAAATTGATTGATACAGGCTATTATGGTTTGTATCATATGGTTAATCCTGGCATGGTATCACGATTTGAAATAGCGGAAGCGTTAAGAGATATTTTGAAAATGACACAAGTAGAAATTGAATCTGTGACTTCTGAAGAGTTTCAAACTCCAGCCCCAAGAATTCGCATGGAAGCTCTTTCGAATTATAAGCTAGAATTATTAGGGTATAACTGGATGAGGTCATGGAAGGAAGCATTGAAAGAATATGTTATTACGGAATTATTACCTGTTTTATAAATTATTTAATATCGACTTTTTATAGCAACTTATGACTACTGTTACTGTGTTGATGCCGGTGTATAACGGTGCTAGATATCTTAGAGAAGCTATAGATAGCATTCTACAACAAACATTTCAGGATTTTGAGTTTCTAATTATTGATGATGCTAGTACAGATGAATCGGTCAAAATTGTTTTGTCATATCATGATGATAGAATAAGATTGATTCAAAATGAATCTAACCTCGGTCAAGTTAAATGTCAGAACAAAGGATTACACCTTGCAAATGGTAAATATATTGCTAGGCTTGATCAAGATGATAGTAGTGAAGCAAACCGTTTGCAGAGACAAATAGAGTTTCTGAATTCAAATAATAGACTTGCTGTAGTAGGTACATGGCTTGTGAAGGTAGACGGTCGTGGTAATGAGATAGGCAAATGGTTGGGTAATATTGATGATTACATTGATGTTTTGTTTACGAGTTTAACTAACTCTTTGCCTTTGTATCATCCATCGGTAATGTTTAGACGAGATGCTGTATTGGCTGTCAATGGATATGATGAGGATTTACCTTATTGTGAAGATCAGGATTTATGGCGTAGGCTTGCACTAGCTGGTTATGAATCTATTGTGATTCCAGAAGTTTTAACAAGGTATCGTATACATGATGATCAACAATCTGTAACCAAATCAAACATTCAAAGTAATAATGTAATTATTACTCTTGAACGTTTTCTGGAATATTTTGTGATTGACTCAGCAGTAAAACCTTTACGTTTATTGATGACATGTGAATCGTTGCTAGGTTTGGAGTTTTGGGAATTATGTTCCAGTCCAAAAGTAACTCGTCAATATTGTGATTACATTTTGCAGTTATTGTTCAGTATGAAGGAGAAATTGCAATTGACGTCTATTCAATTTGAGAAGTTGGAGTTATTGATGCGGAGGCATGCTGTATATGCTAGTTTGCGTGCTTGGAGAGGTGGGTTGTTTAGACAGTGGTTTGCAAGTGTGCCAATGTACTTGTTTGCTGTTCGAGGTGGAATATCAATGACATTATGTCATTATGTGTATATTTATCCAATTGTTTATGTGATTGCTCCCATTTTTATAATACTTCGTACAATAAAAAGATTGGTTTTTAAAATAACATACGTAAAGTCGTTGTTTGAATACATGAGGCATATTGGTAAGCAATCCAATGTATTGCGTTACTGGTACAGAAAAATCAGATATTCGAATTCAAGATAGTTATAGTTAATTATATGGAGAATTAGACAATTAATAGATCAACAGATTATTCACAAAATGTAATTGCTTATGTTACTGAAAGTTATCCAGGCATAATGACGTTTATGGAACGTGAGATTTCAGGTCTGATTCATCATGGATGGAAAGTATCAGTCCTAGCTTTGCATGGTCCGATGCATGTAAACTATGCTGCTGAATTGGATCAGAGCAAAGTAGATAAATATTATTGTTTGAATAGACATTTGTTTTCAATTAGAATGTTGCTGTCACATGTGAGTATGTTGATAAAAATACCAGGCAAGTATTTTAACTCACTGATCTGTTTGTTTCGTTATTATTCTTCATCTTGGTATTTATTTTCAAGAGCTATATATGCGTTTTTAAAAGCTGGCTATTTTTATGAGATCGCTAGATCAGTTGGGGTTAAACATATACATGCACATTTTGCTGGTAGGACTGTCGATGTTGCAATTTTTTTGTCAAAATTCCTTGAGATCGAGTTTAGTTTTACGGGTCATTCAAATGATGTAACAGGTACATATCCTCTTCTGCAAGAAAAAATTCAGCTTGCAAGTTTTGTGATTGCAGAGAATCAGAATGCGTATGATGCAGTTGTGTCACTGATACCACATGATAATATTGATCATGATGTTCACATCATTCGACCTGGTGTAAACACAAGTTTTTTTAAGCCATTAGTAGATATGCAATCGGATATTCCAACATTGATTAGTGTAACAAGACTAGTTGAATCCAAGGGATTGAATGATTTGGTTAATGCATGCTGCCAGTTAAAAGAGCGAGGATTGGATTTTGTTTGTCATATTGTAGGTGATGGGCCTCTATTTAATGAATTAGAGATGCAGATAAATGAACTCAATCTTGACAAATATATATTTCTTAAAGGGGAGTTGCCATCTACAGAAATATTACAATTATTGAATAATTCATGGATTTTTGTTCTACCTTGTATACGAGTCAATAGTAGCCAGGGTGATCATCCTAAAGAGTTTGTTTCTGTAGTAGAGGATGGTATTCCATCATCTTTAATAGAAGCTATGTCAGTAGGATTACCAGTAGTAACTACTAATGTAGGAGCTCTGCATGAATTAATAAATAGTCCAATCAATGGCATGGTTGTTGAACAAAGAAATTCAGATGAATTAGCACGCGTATTGATAAATTTAATAAATGACTCATCTTTGAGGAATGAATTAGGTGATAATGCTAGAAAAACAGTAATGAAAGACTTTGATACTTATGTTTGTTCAAGAAAATTGGGTTCACTTATATTAAATACTATTAATAAAAATAAACTGGAGAAGTTATGAATATAGTGGGAATACATGATGGTCACAACTCTAGTGTAACAATTGTACAAAATGGTAAGGTTTTAGCTGCTTGTCAGGAAGAACGTTTGACTCGTGTGAAAAATCAAGGTGGTTCACCAGTAAATGCTTTACATGAATCTTTGAGAATCAGTGGACTTGGCACATTGGACTCGATTGATCAATTTGTTATAGCAGGCAGAGTATCTCAGCCACCATATATTACTCGTCAAGATGTTTTAGATGATTATGCTTATAAAAGTATGTATAGTAAATCAGCTATGGGAGCGCTGCGATCAGTAGTATCAGATAATGACTTGATCAGGAATTTATGGTTACGCTTACAAAAATATCAAACTTCTTCTGCGCAAAGAATGCGATCAAGTTTTTTAATTGATGAAGGAGTTCCGTTTGAAAAAGTTCAATTTATCGATCACCATACTGCACATGCATCTAGTGCATATTATGGTATGGCTAATTATGATGAACGTATTTTAGTGTTAACTAATGATGGTGCTGGAGATGGTTTGTGTGGAACTGTGAGCATAGGATATGAAGGTCAGTTGCAGCGTATTGGACAGATATCAGAGGACAATTCACTTGCTACTATTTTTGCAATGATAACTTATATGATGGGAATGGTTCCGCTTGAGCATGAGTATAAGATAATGGGTTTGGCTCCATATTATCGAGGTGATGTTAAAAACAATAAAGTATATCAAGGTCTTGTTAATATTTTTGAATGGGATCAAGAGACTCCATTTTTGTGGCGAAGGAGTGATCATATTCCTAGAGTTGGATATCTCTGGAAATATTTAGAAAATTTGCTACATAATCAACGTTTTGATTCTGTTGCAGCTAGTATGCAGGCATATACTGAGATGTTTATGGTTGAGTGGGTCAAACGTTGTATTCGTGAAACAGGAGTGACTAGAGTTGCTGTTGCTGGTGGTACGTTTATGAACGTGAAAGCTAATCAAGCATTGCTAGATATACCAGACGTTGAAGAATTATTTGTTTTTCCTTCATGTGGTGATGAAACAAATTCGGTGGGTGCTGCTTATTGGTCTTATGCTCACAGTCAATTGTCGGATCATAAGACTGTCAATATTCATAAATTGGGTTCAATTTATTGGGGTGGTGAATTTAGTGATCATGAGATAGAAAATGTATTAGAAAATTTTAAGTTTAATAGCAAAGAAGTCATTTATAAAAAACACGATAATATTGAGAGTATAGTAGCTGAACTTTTGTCTACTGACAAAGTAGTTGCTCGTTTCAAAGGTAGAATGGAATTTGGTGCTCGTGCCTTAGGTAATCGATCTATACTTGCTAAACCATCTGATTTACAAGTTGTTCAATATATTAATGATATTATCAAATCCCGGGATTTCTGGATGCCTTTTGCTCCAGCAGTTTTAGCGGAATATAGTGATGATTATTTTCGGAAAAACAAACCAATTAGTGCAAGTTATATGGTTATGTCATTTGATACTAAGAAAAGTAAGCGAGGAGATATTATTGCATCTTTGCATCCTCAAGATGGTACTGCTAGACCACAGGAAGTATATTCAGATATGAATTCCGATTTTGCATCCTTGTTACAAGAATATCGTAGTATAACTGGAGAAGCTGTGCTTTTAAATACATCTTTTAATTTACATGGTTATCCATTAGTTTATTCTCCGTTAGATGCATTAAATGTTTTTAATAGATCTGGACTAGAATATATGGCTTTGGGAAATTATTTGGTATCTAAGTGCGAAAAATAATATATAAACAATATTTACTAGCTATCTTGTGGGTTTTCATACTGTATATCCCTACTATTTATGCATTATCTTCATCTATAATTTCAGATAGATACTTCTCTGGTAGCATTGTAAATATTCATGACCATAATGCTTATCTATCATCAGTCCAAGATGGTATGAATGGAGAAGTATGGCTGGGGAATTTATTGTTTACTACTGAAAGTGATTTACCACAGGGACTGCATCATATTCATGCATCATTATTTTATAGAATACTTGGTTGGATTTATGGTTTGATTGGACTTCCAATAAATTTGTTTTATATAGTTATAGGAAGTATATTTGCATTTATAGCTTTTATTGGATATTGTAAACTATTTAATGCATGTTTTAGTAGTAAAAGAGAATTAACTGTAGCCATGATACTGTTGTTTGTTTTTCCTGGTGTATTGTGGATCAATCAACTCATGCAGCAAATTCCTGATAATACTACTTATTTTCCAAACCACATTTTATTTGCAGAACTGTGGGGAAATCCTAGTATGAATCCACTGACCCACAATAGTTATATGCCTCATTTTGTGTTTGCTACTGCTACTTCTTCTATTTTATTTTGTAGCTTACTTGAAGTGGTTCACTCAAAATCTTCTAATTATTTGAGAATTGCAATATCTAGCTTGTTGGTAGCTTGGCTGTTACCTACATTAGGTATATTGTGGATAGCAATTTCCTTTACCTATATTCTATATAATAGATTGTATTTTGGTTTGTCTAATTCTAGAATCAAGTTATTATCTATTTCATTTGTACCAGCAGTTATACTATCTTTATGGTCATCTCATTTAGTATTTCTCGATGAGTTTTGGGTAAAGTATATTTATACAAATGTTGTGATGAATGGAACTATTGACTTAGCTCTGTTCATTCTCCATTTAGGTATTTTTAGTATAGTAGTAGCATGGAGTATGTTTGAGATTGCCAAAAATCATACTAAGAATTCTGGAGGTACTGTATTAGCTGTTATATGGTTGTTCTGGTTATTTATTATTTCATTGGCATCTTTTCCAGGTTCTCCGAGATTTATGGATGGAATTTATTTGCCAGTTATTATCCTTGTAACATATGCTTATTCCAATATTAGAAACACTAAACCAGCACTGTTACGATGGTTCAATTTAACAATAATTGTAGCTGTTTTACCAGGAACTATTCTTACATATATATATCCATGGTATGGTCACTTATATGTTCACTTTTTTGAGACGCGTTTAAATTTGCTTAGTGATGAAATTTGGCCAATACATTTATCTAAATCAGAGGCCAATACCCTGTACTGGCTTAAAGATAATGTTGATAATAGTGATGTTGTTATATCGGGACCGATAATGTCTAGTTTTGTACCGGCTTTTTCTGGTTCGAGGGTTTATTTTGGGCATATTGGTAGAACAGTTGATTTTCATCGTAAGTTAGATGAATTACAGACACTTGAAGATACCAAAAGATTACCTTTACTTGAATTAGATGGGGATTTGTGGCTGGTGAGTACACCAAAAGAACCAATTGCTTCTCCGAGTAGATTGTATGTTGGTCAGACCAATTATTATTGTGCAACAGATAGTATTTTGATGGATGATGTTTCAGTGGTGCAATATCAATGGTGTGATTAGTGACTTTAGTTGATAACATATATATAATTGTTTGCAAAATGTTACTGATCAATTTGAGTGAATTTTGGACATATAAACTAATCAATAAATGTTGGTATTTTAGATGAACGAAGTTGCACGCTTGTACCAAGTTAATAATAAGTCTATTGCTGTTAAACTTTTTGTTACAGTTTATCTGTTGTGCTTATTTTTTATGGATTCAACTTCCCATGGTGTATTTACTGGTACAAATAGATTCCAGTATTTATCTTATGCAATTGTAGAGAACCAGACTATAGATATTAGTATAGTTGAGGAACAATATGGAGAAACAGTTGAAGCTTATGAAGTAAATGGTAAGCGAGTACAAATAATTAATCCAGGATTGGGATTACTAATGTCACCAGTTTATGCTTTGTCATCATCAATGGGTATAGAGGACTATATTGAAGGTACAATTGGTAATCAATGGATAACTCCATATAGAGGATTGTTGTTTGCATTAATTATTAATGCAACTATGGCGGCAATATTTGTCACATCTTTGTGGTTAATTTTTCGGTGGTTAGGTTTATCTATCAAACTTTCGATGAGTATTGCTATTGGAGTTGGATGGGGCAGTATGGCTGCTTATTATTTTACCGCTGGTACTAATGTACAAACTGCAGTTGAAACTGCTTTGTCTACTTTGGCCTGGCTTTTTATTATTGGGTTGGATCGTGGTATTAAGATTAAATATCATGCATTTTGGTCGGGTTTTTTCATGGGTATTGCGATTCTGGTGAATGTACCTGCTGTTATAACAGCTATGTGTACAATGCTATATATTTTTTATGTGTATAGATCTAAAACATTAAGTTTTATCATAGGCTTAATACCAGGTATTATTATTTTGTTGATTTATCAGTGGATTGCTTTAGGAAATCCTTTTTTGGATGTTCCTTTTGCATATTTTCAATCTAAAGGTTTGTACAGTAATCCCGATGATGTTAGCTTTATACAGGTTGCTTTGGAATTTCTAATAGGTTGGCACCAGGGCATAATTTGGTATTTTCCTTTATTGGTTGTTATGTTTATTGGAATACGTCGATTGAAGACAAATAAGCATTTGACCATTGTTTGTTTGACATTAATGTTCTTGCATTGGATGTTTGCAACATGGTACACACATTTATGGATTCAAACCGAACAGATGCTGTCCTTTTATCCATGGTATGCTACTCCAGGACCAGGTGGACCAAGATACTTACTTCCAGCTGTACCATTTGTAGCAATTTTGATATCTCAAATCGATTATAGATATCTGTATTTGAGGACGTTTGCTGTTTGGTTAGGTGTTTTAGGAATGTGTTTAAATATTCCTGTATTGATGTATCCAGCAGGTGGACCTGTGTTTCGAAGTTTTATTTTAATGATGAAATATGGATTACAGGTTCCTCTAGCTAAAATAGTTGTTAACTATACTCAAAATGAATTCAAACTGTTTACTGTTGAAACTACATATGTGATAACGTGGTTGGTTGTTTTAATTGGAGCTTTGCTTTGGATATGGGGTATAAATAGATTTCGAGATTGGATTTTTGATGATTGTGAGTGTAGAGAGTAATGGCAAAGAATAGTATTGTTTTTATGATGGATTATAGGGGTGATCAATTACAAATTGGTGGTACATCTAATTATTTGAAATTGCTTGCTCCTAGAGTTCGCGATCTTGGATTTGATGTTAGGGTTGCTATGCCATATTCAAATCGTACAGAAGATGTACTTGATTTTATGAGTGAACAAAATATTACAGTTGATAATGTTGATATTTCACCTCAGTTTGGGAATGTATTTGATCGTATCTATGCTGCTTACAGTTATTTTTCTAGAGTACGTCCTGATCTCGCTCATTTTATTTTGCCGTGGTGGAATTCATGTGAGTATGGTATTTTGGGTGCAAGATTGGCAAGTATTGGATCTAGGATTGTAACTTATCAATCTTTTCCTGAAAAAATTGATGAAAAAATATTTAAAGGAGTGAAGGGATTCTTGCGTTTGCGTAGGCACTTGTTTACTTGTCATTCTGTACATAAAGCTATTTCAGTAAGTGAAATAAATAAACATAGGCTTATAAATAATAAGTTTTATTTATCCAATAAAGTAAAAGTTATTAGAAATATGATTGAATCTTGTAAGTTTTCTTCTATAGAGAACTCCATAGATTTTCGTAAGATATGGGGGATTGGTGATCATAAAACAATTATTACTGTGATAGGATATCTTGAACCAATTAAAGGTCATAAATATTTGTTCGACGCTTTGCCAAATATTGTTAAAGTACATCCTAATGTTATTGTTTTAGTAGTTGGTGATGGTGAATTGAGGGAGTATTTTCACAAGCAAGTGCGTGAATTAAATGTTGAAGAAAATGTATTGTTTGTTGGCTGGCAGAATGACATTCCTAACATTTTATCAGCGTCAGACATGTTAATATTACCCTCTTTGTCAGAAGGACTTCCGTTTGTAATTCCAGAAGCAATGGCTGCTGGTTTACCTATTGTGTCTACAAGAGTAGGGGGTATTCCAGAAGCAATTGTTGATGGACAAACAGGATATTTGGTAGATCCGAAATCATCCATGGAAATAGCGGAAGCAGTCATAAAGATGCTAGATAATCCTGAAAGGATGTTATCGATGGGTAGTGCTGGTCAAGTACGTGCTATTACTGAATTTGATGTAAGTCGCATGGTTTTAGATACATGTGGTGTGTACAATGATGTTTTGTTCAATGGTTTGATAGATAGATAAATAATAGTGTTAACTTGTCTGCAACTATGTTTTGGGTATTACAAATTGATTTCTGAATGAATGATTGATTGATACATATTTATGATCAGAGATATATTATTCTTTCAACATAACACAGAATTTGGTCTTACTGAACGATATCTATCACAGTTGGCTATTAAGTTAGATCGTTCGAAATTTCGATCACATCTTGTATATCCAGATGCTAGCAAATTAGATGAGTTTAAAGATTTGGTAGAGTATGGGGTAAATTTACATGTTTTACCAGAACAAGTTTTCAATATAAATTTTTTTCACAGCATCAAAATCATAAGGGAATCATTAATAGATTTAAAACCAGATTTGATTCATTTTAATGATCCGGGTGTTATTGGAATGTTGGCTGCACGTTTATATAATTCTTCGCCAATAGTAATGACACATCATACTCCAGAGCTTGATAGAAATTATGATTTGCCTGGAAAAATTTTGGAAAAACTGGCTTTTTTGGGTAATACTGAAGTAATTTTTACCTCGGAACAAGATAGTAGAACTGGCGGTATACTGGATGGTAATTATAAATGGAATCACACGGTCATCCCATATGGAATAGATGTTTCGTTATTTGATGGAGATTTAAACAAGAAGGATATATTTGATAGATTTAACATCCCTTACGATCACAAAGTGGTTGTAAACGTTGCGAGATTAGTACCTCAAAAAGGTCACAAATATCTTATTTTAGCGGCTGAGAATGTTATTGAAACAATTGAGAATGTGTCTTTTTTGATTATAGGTGATGGTGAATTGCGACAGGAGCTACAATACCAAGTCGATCAAGCAGGGATTTCTGATCGTTGTATTTTTGCTGGCTATGTGTCAGATGTGCATAACATACTCAATGTTTGCGATGCTTTTGTGATGCCATCTTTGTTTGAAGGGTTATGTATGGCTGTGTTAGAAGCTTCTGCATCTGGTCTACCTGTAGTTTCAACAAGAGTTGGTGGAATTCCGTCCGTGGTTGTTAATGACGAGACAGGAATATTGGTTCCCGTGAAAGATGTAGATGAATTGACTTCAGGGATTATGAAAATGATTTGCAATCCAGAATATTCCAATAGATTGGGTGAATCAGGAAGAAATATTGTTGTGGAAAAATTTTCAGTAGAATCAATGATAAAAAATACAGAAGATCTTTACGATAGGATTCTTGGCAAATAAAGGGACATGATATCTATGGTTAATGATCCGATGGTCAGTGTAGTGATTGCTTCTTATAATCGTGCAGATTTTATATATGATTCTATTGTGAGTGTACAAAACCAGACTTTTACAGATAAAGAGATAATTGTTGTTGATGATGGTTCAACTGATGATACACGCAGTATACTCCAAGAGTTTGGTGGACAAATAAGTGTAATATATCAAAGTAACCAGGGTAGATCAGCAGCTAGGAACAATGGTGTAATGAATGCAAAAGGCAGACTCATTGCTTTTTTGGATTCGGATGATGTATGGATGCATGATAAATTAGACAAGCAGGTAGATATGTTGTTTGATAAATCAGATGTGGGATTAATACATACTTTCTCAGATGTGATTGATTCAAGTGGTATATTCATCCCACATGAAAGTAAACTTCGCCAAAAACTTCATACACAGTCTGTTAAAAAGGGATATTCTTATGAAAGCTTAAGTGAAAATTGTGTAATGTTTCTGTCAACAGTGATGGTTCGACGGGATTGTTGGGATGATGTTGGTCCTATGGATATTACAATACCTGCATTTGAGGATTGGGATTGGTATATGCGATTGTCACGTAAATATAATGTAGGAGTTATCCCAGAAATATTAGTACATTTTCGATTGCATGAATCTAATACTTCTCAAAAAGAATTTTTTCAAGGCAGAATTTTGACATGCGAGAAGCATTTGAAGTGGTTAAATGAGCAAACTGCTGGAAATGAGAATGTATTGAATGTTAGACGTAATTTTTATCTACAGCTTGCCGGAGCATATTATGTACATAATGATTCTCTGCAAGTTGGTTTGTATATGCGTAAGGCAATAGAAATTGATAGAAATGTAGTTTTTAATTTGTACAATTTGCGTTATATATTAACGATGTTATTTTCTGATAGGGTGTCTAACACTCTCCGACAATTAAAGAGACTAGTCATTAAGTTAATGATTAGAAATAGATAGACCCTATTTTGGACTGTTTCTTTATAATTTTAGTTAAGATATTATGAAACATTTTGATGAACGTATTGTTCCTGATAATGTTCCGATAGGAATATTGTCAATGCATATCAAGCGTTATGAGTTTGTGAAATCATATATGAGACGAGGGTATGTATTGGATGTTGCATGTGGTGTTGGCTACGGGTCTCGTTATTTGGTTGATGCAGGTTTTAAAGTTATAGGCGTGGATATTGATGTAGAGTCTGTGTCATATGCTCAATCTCGTTATTCAGTATTGGGCAATCCTAAATTTGTTGTTGCGGACGCGATTGCAATGGGATTTGGTTGTAAAACATTTGATGTAATATGTTCGTTTGAAACAATTGAGCATATTAAGGATCCCAATTTATTTTTACAGGAAATAAAAAGATTACTAAAAGATGATGGAATATTTGTTGTTTCTACACCGATTGCTAGCGATACTACAAATAATCCAGCAAACCCATTTCATTTTCAAGAATGGAGTCCAAACGATTTTCGGAACTTACTTAGTAAATATTTTGATCATGTTGAATTGTTTTCGCAGGTGCGTAGGCAGACGGATTCTAGTACGCTTTTAAAACGTCTTGACATTTTGAATTTACGTAAGTGGTTTTTACCCAAAATATTAGTTAGAAAATTAGCTAATATTGCTGGAGTGCAAGCAATGGATAGTATGCTTGTGGATCACATAGATATTATAGATGGGATAGTTGAAGGAGCTAGCGAGATAATAATAATAGCGAAAAATGAAAACGATTAACAATAATCAATGGGGCGACGTATGGAAGAATGATATGCACGCATATGATGCAGATTCAGAATTAATGTCAATGAATATTGAAAATGTTAGTGTTCGTTGCGAAAAAATTATGCATTATGTTAAACAACATATTGGAGATCTTACACAGAAAAAATCTGTAGAAGTTGGTTGTGGTGGTGCTATATATAGTCAGATATTTGCACGTATGGGTGCTATTGCAACTTTAATTGATTATAGTGTTGAAGCATTAGAGTTAGCTGAACGTAATTTCACTAATTTAGGTTTAGATGCTGACATGATTGAAACTGATGTATTTAATTTGTCATCAAATTTGATTGAAAAATTTGATGTTGCTATGTCATTTGGTACTGTAGAACATTATCGATACCCAGAAAGACTAGAAATTTGTAGAGCACATATAGATTTGTTAAGACCAGGTGGTATTTGTATTATTAGTACTCCTAATATATTTTTTCTTCCTCATGAGTTGTTGAAAATATTATTAGTAAGAAAAGGAAAGTGGTTTTTAGGTTATGAGGGAAGCTTTTCTCCCTTTGAATTACGTAATGTTGGTCATAAATTAGGATTAAGGAATATTAAAATTATTGGTTCATCTTGGCGAGCAGATTTAATTAGATACATGAATATTATAAGAGAAACCAATACATTTAAGAATTGGTTCCAGACCACTAATCCACAAGTTGATGCATTGTTGTCTCCTACAAAACAAACACATAATTGGTTAGATGATTTTATTGGACATGATATTGTGTTGTTGGGTGTGAAGGATGTGTAAGGTAAGTCAATGCGAATAGTTTATACCGTATTAGATGGTCGTATGTCTGGTGGTCAAGTGATTTGTGGGAATATTATGACCACTGCGTGTGATAGTGGTCATGATGTTTGTTTAGTTACACCTAATAGAGGTGAATTTACTGATGAATTGGCTGAAAAAAATATTGATGTTTATACAATTCCTATGGAACGTACATTTCACTTTTACCAAGCAATAGTTTTTGCTCGATTTTTGCGTGATTGGAATGCAGATTTAGTTCATTGCCATGCAGCTGTTACCGGTACTATATTAGCACGCATTGGTGCAAAAATAGCTGGAGTACCACTGATTAGTCATGTTCATATTGAAAATAAATTTAGTGATGTATATTGGATTAGGAAATTGCAGATAATTTTATACAATTTGACTGCTAATTTTGTAGATCATATTTTAGCTATCAGCAATGCTACTAAGTTGTCTCTAGTAAATCAAGGAATTACTGACAATAGAATTACTGTGATTCATAATGGAGTTCAGATACCTGAAAAGGTTGTTGATGTTGCAGAAATTAAACAGATCAAAAAATCATTAGGATTAAAAGCTGATTCCAAAATTATAGGAATGGTCGCTAGATTGTGTCCGATTAAAGGGCAGAAAGAGTTTATTTATTCTGCACACAATATTTGTGATGATTTTTCAGATGTGGAATTTGTAATAATTGGAGAAGATTATGAATTCAATGGAGAGTTTCGTAATGAATTACAGGAACTAGTTGATAATTTAGGTTTGGTCAATGTTGTGCATTTTCTCGGTTATCGTAATGATGTAAAAAATATATTGAGTTGTTTTGATGTCTTTGTTTTACCATCATGGATAGAGGGTTTTCCAGTTACGATTTTGGAGGCAATGGCAGCAAGAAAGCCAGTTGTTGCCACCGATGTTGGTGGTGTTTCCGAAATAATATCTAATTATCAAACAGGTCTACTAATTCCGGAGAAGGATGTTTTACGGCTAACTGTAGCAATTGTTTCATTGTTGAATGATTCTCGGAAAGCTAGTTTGATTAGTGAGACTGGTTACAGATACGTGCTGAACAATTTTTCACATGACCACATGTGGACTCAGATTAGTAGATTATATGAATTATATGAATAAATTTATGAAAATTAAGAACACACTTTCCATTGATGGATGGATATGCTGTGTGCTTACAATTGTAGCTATAAGTACTAGGTGGTTCTTTATTCAAGGTAATAATTCTGTGCCTTTTGATATACAAGATGAAATAGCATTAGTATGGGCTCTAAAGGATTTTTTGATTGGTGAATGGAGTGGTATTAGTGGTCCAATTCACAGGTTTGTAGCTTCTTATTTGTTTGCACCATTTTATGGGGTTTATTTCTTTTACTTATGGTTAATTAATTCTACTAGTGGCTTAGGTCCTATCCAGCAATCTTTTTTTATTCAGTCATCTAATGCATATAATGATATAGGTATTTGGGTATTGGTTCCTAGGTTAGTATCATGGTTGTCACTAGTACTATCAATACCATTGCAATATATGTTGACTCGTAGAATTACAGATAACAGAATCACATCGGTTTTGGCTGCTATTTTGTTGCTTTTTTCATTTACACATATATACTCATCTTTTTTTGGTCTTCCTGATGGTATTGGTTTGTTATTATTTCAGGGAACATTATTGTATAGCTTTTCCTACATCAATAAAAGATACAGAAAATCTTTAATCGTATTTTCGATATTAATTGCTTTTACATTACTAGTTCAAGTATTAAATGGTATTGTTTTTATATTAGCTGGAATATGGTTTTTGGTATCGATTCATAGGACACAGAACAATATTATCTCTAGAAAATTAGTTTCAGAAATTGTTATTATTGCTTTTACTGTTGTTATATGTCTTATCATTATTAATCCACTATTTTATTTGGCTCCTAGTAATATTTTGGATGAAGTCAATTATGGCATTGGAGAATGGATTCCGAGTTCAGAATCTAATATCTTGATGACTATAATATATATTTTGCGTGTAATATTTGATGAAATTTTGGGGTTAGAATTAAGTTTGTTGTTATTGGCTGCTATTTTAAGATTTGTAATGTTAAAGGGTAATGTAGATTGGATATATATGGTTATAGGACCATTATTATTGGCCTTTTTTATTATGGCCTTTTTTACAGAACTGACATATGAAACTAATTTGTTATCCATATATGTTCCAGTAACAATTTTGTCTGCTTGGGTTCTAACTCAAATAAAATTGTATAATTTTCCTGATTTGCATTTGGTGGGCAATGTCTTCAGCAGGTTTGTGTGGCCTTTGATATTAATTGTAGTTTTATGGGGACCAGTAAACAAATGGTTTAGTTTTTATCAGCTAACGCTTGAACAAGGAACACGTTTAATGGCCAAGAATTGGATTGAAGCTAATATTCCATCTGATTCTAAGATATATATGGCTCCATATACTTATTCTGCTCCTTTAATTAAGAGTGTTTCTCAGATAAAAATGGATTCCATCGATGGTGAGTTGTCTGATTGGCGATTAAATTCTGAGATTGGCAATCAATTATCCCCATCATATTTTCTTGTAAATGATTCTCATTTAGATTCGCATCAATATTCTGAACCTGATTATTTTATTCAATCGATTTTTGTTTATGGAGAATATGATTGTAAGATTGATCGAGAGATTGATATTATTGATTGTCCGTACAATCCTTTAAGAGGATCATATCCTTATTTTAGTGCAATAAATCAGATCCCTAACAATTTAGATAGAGATTTATTGTTACTTAGGGAATTTACACCATTGTGTTCTGGATCTGGCGTAGAAAAGGGCATTATAAATTACAGGACTAATGTTTTAAGAAATAATATCGATGATTTGTGTACGTTTGGTCCGATTATTAACATATATGAAGTTGTCTCTAGTTTTCAATCTCAATGAAATCTAATAAGTTTATACACGCTACATTGTTGCTACCAGCATGGAAGGTTATGTTGTGTTTATTAATGTCATTGCATTTTATTTTAATTCCTTTGTTTTTAGAACAATACGATACCGTGATGACATATTCTCCAACCATAGTGCAACATGCAGATCCAGTGTTTACACATATTCCAATTCTTAGGAAGTTGTTAGGTGGTATTCCATCATTTGGAGATCAATTTGTTTTGTTGGAAGATGTTGAAGTTAATATTAATGCATGGCCTAGATTACCTTATTATTTGATGTCGTTAATTAGCTATCCTGTGATGAATCACTTAGATGTAATACCACTTGTATCTACAGTCTTGTTAACACCAGTTCATGCAGCATTGTTGTATGTTTGGGTACGCCGTATTACTGGTTCCATATCAGTATCTATATTGGGTTCTAGTGTTGCTTTATTGTTTAGAGAACTTTTTGTTTTGCAGCCATGGCATTGGGTAAATGTTAATCAGATCAAAGGTTTGTTGAATTCACCATTTTTTTCTAATGCACTTATTCATCCACAAATTTCGTTTGGTGTTTGTTGTTTTTCATTGATACTTATATATCAATTTATGATGAGACCAAGTAAAAAACTGTGTATTGGTATAGGGATTGTATATGGAGTTAGTTTTTACACTTATTTTTATTTATGGACTTATCTTACATTACTACTTGGCTTAATAGGTATATATTTATTGTTTCAACGTGATATTGCATCAATTAGCTTGATGCTTAAAGCAGTATGTCTGGCACTGGTAATTTCGACATTTTATTGGATGGATTATTGGCAGTTTTCTCAGACCGCAGGTTTTGTAGATTTTCAAGACAGGTTCGCTCTTAGTAGGATACCGGATTTGACAGAAAGATTAGTTAATTTACGACCACATTTAATTACTGTATTATTTTTCATTTTTGTTATTAGTAGAAGAAGTAAACAATATCTATACTTATTGTTGGTCGTTGTAGCTGCTGAAATATTGTGGAAGGCTCCAATTGTGATTGGTCGAGATTATCAAAGTTTGCATTATGCATATCATTTTTTTGGGCCATTTGTAGCAATTGTGTTTATGTTTTTATTGCGAGAATTGCTGTTCAAGATTGTACAACCAAACTCATTTTTTGTAGCGGGAATCGTATTTATTAGTGCGATTGTTGTGACGAGCATTGGATTATATAGATCTTATCAATATTCTTTGAGTAATCATACTGCATTTTCTATTGAAAAGGATGTTTATGATGCTTATGAATTTGTGCAAAATAATGTTTCTGCAGGATCTATCATTGTGGTGGCAGATCCTGAAGTTAACATGAGAATACGTAATGTTGCACCAGTATATGTTTATGTTCCCTCAGGATATGGTACATTCGCAACTACTGATGAGATGTTAACTAGATATATAGAAATGAAAAAGTTTTATGGTATCGATTTGGATTATTCTTTGGATTACAAATGGTATGATTCCATTCATGACGAATATATTGAGCCTGGATTATTGGAAACTAGTAGATGGTTGTTTAATGGATCTTTAAAATATAGTGACAATATATTAAGGGAGGAAGCTATTGTTTCAGTAAATGATTCGCGACAATTTAAATCTTTGACTTATGACGCTGATTTGGTATGGTTTGGTCCCTATGAGAAGGCTGTTAGCGATATTAATATAAATAAATTACAAGATCTAACGCTTGTGTATTCTAACAATTCGGTAGATTTGTACAAATTTGCTAAATGATCATTTGTTTTTTTGAGTTAATTATCACAATATGAGAATTGGAATAGATGGAATTCATATTTCCCGTAATATGAAAGGTATAGGGCGAGTAGAGACTAGTATTGTAGAAACTCTAGCGAGTCACACATTTTTACATGAATTTGTTGTTCTAACAGATAAGGAGCATAGTCAGTTGGGTTTACCGGAATCTGATTCAATTTCTTATTATGTAGATCAATGTAGAACTTTGTTGGAATGGGAACAGATAAGACTACCTAGAGCAATTAGAAAACTTAAGATTGATTGTTTGATTACTTTGGCTGATCGTATTCCACACAGTTCTTTATGTCCAATTATTATGTATCTTTTTGAGATTCCTGAGATACGTAGGCGTTTGTCAATTGAAAGAGGTAGTGCAGGTAGGTATCAATTGTTTAGTGATTTGTTCACCAAATTTGTCTTTCCTATGAGTTTGAAAAAATCTAGATATATTGCTGTGTCTTCTGAATTCACTAGAAAGGAATTAACAAGTAATTATCAAGTTGATCCTAGTAAAATCAGTGTTGTGCCTGCTGCTATTAGTAAACGATTTTTTTGTTCTAGTATTGATCAATTTCATCGGTCAAGTATGCAACATCGTTTTGATGCTAGTGATGGATATGTGGTAAGTTTTTCCTCAGGTGATGTGCGAGAGAATATTGAGATTAGCCTTTGTGCGTTTGCTGAAGCTAATATATCAAAAAATATAAAGATGATTTTAGTTGGTGATGTATATCCACAAAATATTATAAACCAATTAGATTTACAAGATAGAGTGTTATCTGTTGGTTATGTGTCCGATGATGAATTGTTGGACATTTATAGAGGAGCCGATGCTTATCTGGATGCGTCATTGTATGAAGGTTTTGGCTTACAGGTACTCGAAGCTATGGCGTGCGGTGTTCCTGTATTGTGCTCAGAAATTGATTCTCTTCTTGAAATTGTTGGTGAAAGTGCTTTGACTTATAATTGTACAGATGTTGTTGGTTTCAGTAAAGGATTAGAATTAGTGTTTAATAGTAATATTCAATCAAAACAAATGATAGATAAGGGATTGAGTTTAGCAAGTCAGTACTCCTGGTTAGATACAGTAATGAACTTGATAGAATTGTGTGAATTGTCTTCAAATTCAATTGACTAAATTATGCCTTTGCAAAAAGATTGTAAATCTGTTTGTATATTAACTGAAATTGTTTCTCCATATCGTATTCCTGTATTTAATGTACTGTCTCAGACTCCAGATATTGATTTAGAAGTTTTGTTTTTTTCTAAGTCAGAGGAACGTAGATCGTGGAGTATTTCTTGGGAGAAAATTAAGTTTAAATATAAAATCTTGTTTGGATTTTTATTTTCTAGGCGGTATCAGGATGGACCAATATTTTTTAATCCTACAATAATTTATTATTTGTTTAGGAATAGATATCATTCTGTCATATGTTTTGGGTATCATCATCCAACTATTTGGTTGACACTGTTGCTGAACTATATTATTGGATCACGGATGTTACTATGGAGTGAAAGTACGATTAAAGATCATCGTGATACAAACAAAATTGTGCAGTTTTTCAAACGTTTATTGATTTCCAGATTTGATGGTTTTATAGCTGCGGGTAGGTCGCAAGTAGAATATCTTGAACATCTTGGTGCACGTCGAGATCAAATTTGGATTGCACCTGATTCAGTAGATTCTGATTTTTTCATTAGTGAATCAGAATTATATAGAAATAAAAAGAATCAAATCAAGAGTGATTTGGGTATTCAAGGCCCTATCATATTGTATGTTGGTCGTTTGATAGATGACAAGGGAATACCTGAATTGATTGATGCATTTGAACAAGTTTTCAGTGAAGAGAATGTTACATTGATATTGGTAGGTGATGGTCCTGATTTTGGCAAATATAGAGATTATTGTAAAGAAAATGATATTTCAGCAATTCAATTTAAAGGTTTTTGTTTACAAAAACACTTGCCACGTTACTATGCTATTTCTGATTTTTTCGTATTTCCCACTAGAAGTGACCCATGGGGACTAGTGATAAATGAAGCAATGTGTGCGGGTCTGCCTATTGTTTGTTCTACTGCGGCTGGTGCTTCTGCAGATCTAGTGATTCATGGAGAGAATGGTTTGTTGCATGAACCGGGTGAAGTTTCTGTTTTACGGAATCATATGCTTACATTACTTAGAGATGAAAACATGCGCCTGAGTATGGGTATTAAATCTAAGGAAATTATAGCGGGATTTCATCCAAATATAATGGCTCAAGGTATGCTTGAATCTATTTTACAATTAGAGAACAAAGTTCATTCAGGATGATATGCGCAGTACATTTATTGATTCTCCTAAATTGATTTTGACAGTATTTGTTACGTTGTTGGTGATCATATTTCAATCTACACAAGAATTTCCAGGTATATATTTTGATGAATTCAGAATAGTTATGGTTAGTGACTGGGAATGGAGTATATCTTTTGCAAATATTAATAGGATCATTTCTTTCCGTACCATTTTTTCTTATTTGCGTTGGGTAGCATTAGTTTCTATTATTTTGTTTGCAGCATACGATTCGTTTACTAAGCATAAAATTCCACGATCAGTCAACAAAGCTGATATCAGTATTCTTATGTTTATTATAGTTGCTACTATATCTTGTTTATATTCAATCAATGTTACTAAATCAATTATGCGAGTTATATCACTTGTCTTGATGTATTTGGCAGTTTTTTGGGGAATATGGTTATATGCAGATAGGTATGGTGATAAATCTGTGATACATACTATTGTCATAGTTGTAACCATTGTGTTTGTATTACACATACTGAATATATTTTTTGATAGATTAGGTTCATTTCCTTATTTTGGTAGATTTCAAGGTTGGACAATTAATCCTGGAATTGCTGCTAGTCATGCTTCTCTATTTTTCCCAATAGTACTTTACGTTTCTTTACAGTCAAGTAAATGGCAGTATTGGTTGTTGATAGCTGCTATGATTTTTGTTTTGATTATGTCTCAGACACGTACTGAAATTGTTGCTATGTCTATTGGTTCATTATATTTTGTGTTTCGCAGCTACCCGAAGCATAGATTCATTAGTGTTTTATCTGTAACATTGATTCTTGTAATTTCGTATGCGTGGATAGAAATTGGTCCCAGAATTTATCCTAAAAATGTAGATTTTGACATACGTCATTTGTTTGGATCTGAAATTGTAGTTCAAGATAATAGTCTGGATAAATACTTGAGTTTGGACGATGATATAGATAATTGGTATGATCGATTTAATCCACGTACAGCTGATGCTAGAACTTTGGCGCATCGTACTGATAAATGGAGGTTGGGTTTGACATATTTTGTTGAGCGGCCATTTCATGGTTTTGGTTTTGGTACAGAAGATCAATTATTTGAATATCATGGTGTTGAGCCGCAGAATTATCAACTAAGTGGTGCATATATGCATAATTCTTATTTGGGTTTATTACTACAGGTTGGTTTGCTTGGAGCATTTTTGTTTTACGCACCAATTGGCTTTTTGGTTTGGAGTGTGATCTTTCGCCATTATGAATGGCCAGACAATTATTTGCGTGATGCTTTGATATCAGTGGTCTTGACTTGTCTAATAGCTGGATTGTTTTCCAGTGATTTATATTCTATGGGTAACATTAAGAGTATTATATTTTGGATAAGTATTATGATGTTGATTCGTTCAAGAAGAGTACAAACGCAGATACAAGATATACAATCAGGATCTATTTGAGATAAGTTTAAATAAATGACAAACGTAAAAATGTCTCGCAAAACATCTTGGTTTATGACAGTTGGGATGTTAATGCTGATATTACCACATTATAGTTTTATTCCTATTGTAGATTTTGTTAATTTACATATTGATGTAGTGAGTGAAATAGTGTGGTATTTTCAAAACGGTAATGTTGAGTATGTTATTTCTTTACGAGAAGTTTTATCTTATTTAAGATGGTTACCATTAATATTAATGGTGATATATGTGGTTTGGATTGTAATAAATCGACGTATGTTGACGCGGTCAGTGTACAAAGCTGATAAGTATGCGATTGTTTTCTTAAGCTTTAGTGTTATATCTTGTATTTATTCTATAGATCCGAGAATGACTTTATTGAGATCTGCTTCCCTTTGGTTAATGTATCTAGCAGTTTTTTGGGGTGTTTGGTTCTTTGTTGATATTTTTGGAGTAGAATCTATTATTCGTGTGATATTAAACACTGCTTCTATTGTGTTTGTTGTACATATCTTTTTTGCTGTAATGTATCCACAAGTTGCTTTTCCATATTTAGGTAGGTTTGAAGGTTGGACTATTAATCCAGGTACTGTTGCTGGTTATAGTGCCGTTGTGTTGCCCTTGGCACTTTGTTTTGCTTTGAAGAGTTCAAAAATTACTCATTGGTTGTTGGTTAGTGCAATTGTAGTTGTTTTAATTATGTCTCAGACACGTACTGAGTTGATTGCTTCAATGTGTGGATCTCTGTTTTTCTTACTCTTTGTTTTACCTAATAAGCGATTAGTTTCTGTTGTTTTAGTAAGTTGTGTATTTTTAGTAGCAACTATTTGGATTCAGTTTGGTTCTGTGTTATTTCCTCAAGGAACGGAATTTAGTTGGAATAGATTATTTGTATTTGAGTCAGTATACGAAAATAAATCAGATGACTTAACGTTTTTAGAGAAATTATCCATAGGTACAACAGATGAGTCATTGTTTATTAGTGATGATATACAGGATTTAGAAAATATAGATGAGTCATTGTTTGTTGGTGATAATACACAGGATTTAGAAAATAAAGATGTATTGATTCCAGAAGACATGAGTCAATCTACAGAAAAGGTAGATAGAGATTCTAGTAATCAAATAGGAACAATTACAAATATTAGAACTTTAAGAAGAGATAATCCACGAATTCAACATATTACAACTTTGTCTAGTCGTACTGAAAAATGGATGGCTGGATTACAGTATTTGATTCAGAGACCTTTGTTAGGATATGGTTTTGGTACAGAAGATAAGTTGTTTGCCTATCATGGGGTACAAGAAAACTTGTATGTTAGGACAGGATCATATCTACATAATGCTTATTTGGGTTTAGCTTTACAATTGGGTCTAATAGGGGCTCTATTATTGTATTTGCCATTACTTATACTGTTTGTCAATACGGTACGTATATCAATTAATTTCAGCACAGATGATTTCAATATAGCTTGTTTGAGTGTACTTTTAGTTGGTATGATATCAGCAGTAGCTTCAAGTGATATTTATTCTATGGGAAACTCTAAAAGTGTTCCATTTTGGATAAGTGTAATGCTTTTGGTAAGGTATAACTTGGATGCAAAATTTGTTAAGAAGATCACATTTGAATAGATATATAAATAGTAAGGTGTTGCAATTGTGCTAAACAATAAGATTCTAGGTGTTAAGTTAAGTGTTTGGATTATGTTGTTAATATTGTATCTAGGTTTAGTACTTAGGATGATAATTGCATACTATAGTAGTCCAGATGCTATGGGTGCTGATTTAAGAGGTGATTTACTTCATCATAGAGTAGCAGTGAACATTGTGAATGGTCATGGTTTTGTTATGAATGTTGGGGAGCCGTATTCATTTAACCCTCCAGGATATGCATATTTTTTAGCTGGATCATATGTTTTGTTTGGTAAGACTTGGTTTACAATTGCATTTATACAATCATCACTTAGCATGTTATCTGTGGTATGTGTGTATCTTATAGCGTCGAAGATTTACAATAGAGTCTCAGCGTTAATTGCTGCTAGTTTTATGTCCTTTTACCCCTATTCTGTTTATCACTCTAGTCGTGTTATGGATACTACTTTGTTCACGTTTATGATGTTAGTTTCAGTCGCTTTAGTGATTTATTATTGGCGAACACGAAATTTGAAGTCTTGGATATTTATTGGATTAGTAATGGGATTAGCTTGTTTGGTTCGCACAACTATGCTGGCAGTTTGTATCGGTGTATTTATGTGGTTAATTGTGGTTTTGGGATTCAGCAAAGGTAAGAAGTCTTTGTTAGCATGTGGTTTAGGGATAGTATGTATTGTGTTGCCTTGGACAATTAGAAATTTTGTTGTGGAGAGAGAATTCATATTTATTGATTCTAAAGGAATTCCTAATGCTTATATGGGCAACAATGAACTTACATTAGAATATATAGATAGTGGTAAGAGTTTGGACCAATTATGGCAAGATAGTAGGTTTGAAAGAGAACCCAAAGGTCTAAGTGGAGCAGATGAAAGAACTTGGTATATGTCCCAAATTGTAGATTTTGTTAGAAATAATCCAATGACTTATATAAAGTTATTATATAAAAAACTGTTTTTGTTTTGGAGCCCCTATATTAATCCTAATATGAGTACTGTTAAGGGTTTCGGAGACATTTTCTCTTTTTCAGAATTGGGTACAAAATTGTCTTTTGAGGATTTTAGGCGAATTTCATATACTATAAGTTATAGTGTTCTTAGCTTGTTTGCAATATGTGGCTTTGTCTTATCATTAGGTCACATTAGTGAATCACGCTTGTTGTTATTAGTGTTGCTACTCTATACATTGGTGAATGTGCTAGTTTGGACGAGTACTAGATTGAGGATACCATTAGATTCAATACTTGCTATATTTGCGGGTTATGGCATGTTACGTACGGTTTTTGGAAAGTTTTATGAAAATATTATTCGTAACTCAGTATAATTTGTTTGATCCAAATGCAGGTGGTCCTGTTTTTAAGTTACGTTCACTTAGCAATTATTTAACTGATCTTGGACATAATGTTACTGTTATTACTGTAAATGCTGATTATGAATTTCTTAAAAAAGAAAGTGATTTTTTGTCTGAGTTAAACAATGAAGTAAAAATAGTAAGTTTACGTAGTATTTGTAGATTTAGATCAGTTACTATTAATCCAGGCATATTTTCAGCTGCTTGGAAAGAAATTAAAAGAGCTGATGTTGTACATATTTTCGGGTTGTATGATTTATTGGGACCAATTGTGGCGTTTGTTGCTAAAATGCAGCACGTACCCTATTTGGTTGAGCCACTCGGTATGTTTGTGCCAATTATGCGGAGTTTTTTGATTAAAAGGATTTACCATTTTGTTTTTGGAACCTGGTTGGTGGATAATGCCTCATGTGTTGTAGTTACTTCCGAGCAAGAACGACAGGAGATTATCAATGAACGAAAACAATTGGGAAGAATAATAGTAAGGCGTAACGGTATAGATCTAAATGAATTTGATGATTTACCAGAAAGAGGTATGATTCGCAATCAGTTTGGTATTTCTCCGGACGAAACTATGTTGTTATTTCTGAGTAGATTGTCACCAAAAAAGAATCCTGAATTGTTGATCAGAGCTTTTGCTGAGTTACATAGACAAAATTTGAAACTCGTGTTTTCAGGTCCAGATGAATCTGGTTATCAGGAAGAACTTCAAATACTCATTAAACAGCTATGTGTAGGTGATGATATTGTATTTACTGGACCATTGTTTGGTAAAGACAAGGTAGCAGCACTACATGATGCTGATATTTTTGTGTTACCTTCTAATAATGAAAATTTTGGCAATGTAGTAGCCGAATCAGTTGCTATAGGTACGCCAGTAATAATTTCTGATAGATGTGGTATAGCTCCATTTATCTCCGATAGAGTTGGTCTAGTGATTTCACCTACTAAGATTAATTTGGTAGATGCCATAACATACTTGTTAGATGACCGAGAATTATATCTAAGATTCAAAAAGGATTGCGCAAAAGTTTCTAATGATTTCTCGTGGAATGATCCGGTAAGTGAGTTGGAGAAAGTATATATATCTTTAACTGATGCCTGATAATCATTTATTAAAATTTTATAAAATAATTATGTGATAAGTAATGAAAGTTAATAATGACCTTGAAAGATTTGCAAATGTGAGATCCATCGTAGGTTTGATTGATTGGAGGCTTATAGTTCTAATTATTTTTTGTTGTAGTGTGCAAATGTATTTCTTATCTTCTCCATTTGTTAATTTGGAATATGTGTATCATCAGAGTGCGGAATTTATTTCTTACGGTTCTGGTTTAAGAGATTCTTTGTTGAATTTATTTGAAGGATTTAACAATCCAATTGGAAATGTAGTATTAATTGCTGGAGCTCAAAATTTGTTTGGTGTGACTGAATGGTCATCTAGAATGCCAGCATTGTTGTCGTGGGTTATTTGTGTTTCTGTAGTGTACGTTGTTTGTAGTATATGGTGGTATTCACCATTGGCTTTAATCAGTGTCACTTTAGTTAGTGTAGTACCAGTGTTTTGGGTATATAGTGGGACTACTTATCCTGATGTGCCTTTTACTGCATTAATTACATTAGCAATGTTTGTGGCTGGTTATGCTATAGATAAGCATAGTATTAAGATGCATTTGTTGTCAGCTTTATTGATATCTGTTGCTTCATTGATTCGTTACAACGGGCTATTATTTTTACCCGTTATTTTTATAAGTGCATGGATTCATAGTCGTAATAACAAATTAGAAAATGTTATTGTATATTTACTAAAGGTTTTTGTATTTTATATTGGGTTTGTGATAATAGTATTGGCCCCGTATTTTGTTTGGACAAGACAGGTATTAGGGATAGTTTTCAGACCAGAATTTGTTTTAATATCAGCTAGTGATATTAAATTTCATTTGATTGCAACTATACCTCGTTTGGGTGGATACATAATGTGGTTAGGTGCTTTATTTGTTCCATTTATTCCAATAATTCTTAATTATATTAGATCTAGCTCATCTCAATCCTATAAGTGGGTGATTGTTTGTATTATGCCTTTGAATTTGGGTGTTGTGTTCTTAGTGCAATATTTGGAATCTTTTTCAGGTGAAGCATTCGGAGAAATGTGGTTTGGTTGGTTGGAAAGATTGTTACCATTTTTAGTTATTCAGGCAATGAGACTGGTATTTTTGTTAGTTGGTGAGTTGTGTGTTTTTGGAATAATTAAGTGGGGACGAGAAAAAGTATGGCCAAATATGTATATTAGTTTGTGGTTGTTGATTCCTTTGTTGATACATTCATTTTATAGAATGAGTCAAAGATATGTTATGTTTTTCTGTATTCCGCTTGCTATATTTCTATCTTTGATTTTATACAAATCTTTTATTAACGATGCTAAGAAGAGTCTAGCAATTTGGTCAATTACTATATATATGATAATCTATTCCGCTGTTGGGATATTTACAACTATTTATTATAGTACTGAAGGTTATGCAGCTGCAGATATAGCATACACTGTTAATAATAACAATTATAATATAGAAGCTAGTCGACATAATCCAGTGTTAACTAATTCTGCTTATTTGGTCGATGAAAGTAGATTTAGCAGCAATAATAATAATCAAGTTAGTCATCGAGTGGTTATGTTAGGTATAGGAGAAACAGTGGATGGAATAGTCTATTTGCGAGAAGTTAGAGTTTTGGGTATATTGTTAAAAAGTTATGCAATTGTGAAAGAGGTATATTAGGTTAATTAATGAATATTTTGGGTATAAATGCGTATCATGGCGGTGCATCAGCTTGCTTAATTCAAGATGGTGAGTTGATATCAGCTGTTGAAGAAGAACGCTTTGAAAGAATTAAGTATTGGGCAGGATTTCCTATTAATGCTATTAATCATTGTCTAAAAGAGGCGAAAATATCGATATATGATGTTGATCATGTAGGGATATCCAGGGATCCTAATGCAAATCTGATAAGAAAAGCTCGGTTTGCAGTGCAAAGTAGACCTAGTCCAAAACTTCTTTATGATCGGCTTAGAAATAGACGTGTGGTAGGTAATATATCTACAGTTTTATGTGATTATTTGCAAATAAATAAAAGGGATTTAAAGGCATCGTTTCACAATGTAGAGCATCATCGTGCCCATATGGCCAGCACGTTCTTTGTTTCTCCTTATGAAAATGCATCAATCTTGTCAATAGATGGTATGGGAGATTTTACTAGTACGATGTGGGGTAGAGGATTAGGTAATAAAATTATTGTTGATGATGCAATTCATTTTCCTCATTCTCTTGGAATTTTGTATACCGCTGTTTCTCAGTGGTTAGGTTTTTCTGAGTATGGTGATGAAGGAAAAGTGATGGGACTAGCTCCTTATGGTTCACCTAGATATGTTGATAAGCTGTTAAAGATATTACTGATACAATCAGACAAAACTTTTTTAATTGATCAGAGCTATCTTAGCTACCGTGCTGAAGGTGGTACTATGACTTGGTATGGTGGTAAGCCTCGAATCGGAAAATTGTTTTCCGATAAATTTCAGAAACTATTTGGAGATCCTCGACTATCAAATCAGGAGATTACATCATATCATGAGGATATTGCTGCTTCATTGCAGGTAGTAACTGAATTAGCAGAAATGTCATTGGTGAAAAAGTTGTATGAAGATACAGGCATAGATAAATTGTGTTTGTCAGGTGGTGTCGCTTTAAACAGTGTGTTTAATGGTAAGATCTTACCAGAAACCGAGTTTAATGATATTTATATTCAACCAGCTGCTAGTGATTCAGGTACTGCTTTAGGAGTCTGCTATTACATTTATCATCAAATTCTTGGGTATCCTCGCAAATATAATATGACAAATGCTTATACAGGACCAAGTTTTTCAAATAGTTATGTAGAATCTGCTTTGAACAAACATACTATTCATTATTCAACATATGATTCTGAATCTCTAGTGAAAGAGATATCTAAATCTATTGCAGATGGTAAAGTAATAGGTTGGTTTCAGGGTCGAATGGAATGGGGTCCGCGCGCTTTGGGTAATCGTAGTATTATAGCTGACTCTCGAAATTCAAAAATGAGAGATATATTGAATTCCAGGATAAAGCATCGTGAGAAATTTCGACCTTTTGCTCCTGCAATAATGGATGAACATACTGGTGATTATTTTGATCAGTCATATCCTGATCCATTTATGCTAAAGGTGTATGGGGTTTTACCTGATAAGCAAGAAGTAATTCCAGCTGTTACACATGTGGATGGATCGGGCAGATTACAAACTGTTGCTCAGCAAGTGTCTCCATTATATTGGGAGTTGATAAATTCATTTTATGAGCGTACAGGAGTTCCAGTGGTATTAAATACTAGCTTTAACGAAAATGAACCTATCGTTTGTAAACCTGAAGAAGCTATTGCATGCTTTTTACGTACTAAAATGGATGTTCTAGTAATTGGAAATTATGTGGTAACAAGATGAAGGTTTTAGTTACAGGTAGTTCAGGATTTATTGGATCTCATTTGGTAAATTCTTTGATTAGCAATGGGCATATTGTAATGGGTATAGATTTAGTTAGCCCTATTGATAAATATGAGGGAAACTATGTTTTTCATCAATGTGATATATTAGATTTTGATAGGCTAATTGAAGGTTTCGATAATTTTCAACCTGAATGTGTGATTCATCTTGCAGCAAGAACAGATTTGGATGAGAATGCTGAGTTAATTGTTGATTATAATGTTAATATTGATGGTGTAAAAAATATAGTTGTTGCTTCTCAAAAGACAGATAGCGTTAAAAGATGTATTTACACATCTACTCAATTAGTATGTCGTCCAGGTTATGCTCCTAAGGATAGTACCGATTGGCAACCTCATACTTTGTATGGAGAAAGTAAGGTGCTAGGTGAGAAGATTATACATAATAATGATGATACTAATGTATCGTGGTGTATAGTGCGACCCACTACTGTGTGGGGTCCAGGAATGAATGAACATTATCAGAGATTTATTCGGATGGTTGAATCAGGTAGATATTTTCATGTAGGTGACAAATTATTACACAAATCTTATGGGTATGTCGGTAATGTAGCTCATCAGTTATTGAGGATTATGAGTGCCCCTTCCGAGAATATTCATAGAAGAGTATTTTATCTTGCCGATTATGAGCCTCTTTCTTTGAAAAAATGGGTAGATATGTTAAGTGATGAGTTAGGTTCTGGGGATATAATAACTATACCTATAATCTTGGCAAGATTAGGTGCATTGGTAGGTGATGTTGTTAATAAGTTGGGTTTTTCAAGCTTTCCATTTAATACTTTTAGATTACAGAATGTGTTAACTGAATATCAGGTAAATACAGATGATACTGAAGAAATTTGTGGTGATTTACCGTATGATACTGAATTAGGAGTGGAGGCGACAGTTAAGTGGTATAAATCATTAAAATAAGTTCAGTGGGTAATTTTGTTATTGTCTAATTTGTGTGTTTTGATCTAGTAATACATAATATACAGGTACAAGCAATATCTAAGCAATTATAATAATTGAGGTCAAATATGAATTTGGATGGCAAAAAAGTTTTAGTAACAGGTGGAGCATCTTTTATTGGTTCTCATCTCACAGATGCATTAGTCGATAAAGGAGCAGAAGTACGTATTGTGGATAACCTTAGTAGTGGGCATTTGGAAAACATCAAATCTCATCTTGAATCTGGAAAAGTTGATTTTGTTGAGGCCGATCTAACTACTCCTGGTGTTTCAGTTGATGTGGTGAAAGATATACAAATTGTGTTTCATTTAGCAGCAGATCATGGTGGTCGAGGATATGTTGATTTACATCAAGCTGCATGTACTACGAATTTAGCGTTGGATGGTATGTTGTTTCGTGCATGTCATGAAGAAGGAGTAGATAAAGTTGTGTATGCATCATCAGGGTGTGTATATCCTAATCATTTACAAAACAATCCGGATGAAATTCTCTATTTGACTGAAGATATGGTGGGACCTCCATATGATGCAGACAATATGTATGGATGGGCTAAATTAATGGGTGAAATGACTTTACAAGCTTTTTATAAAGATTGGGGTCTTAAATCAGCTAGTTGTCGATATTTTACTGTGTATGGTGATCGAGGTCATGAAAATCACGCTGTAATTGCTATGATTGCTCGTGCATTCGTTAACCAAGATCCATATGTGGTGTGGGGTAATGGAGAGCAAATTCGTAATTGGACGCATGTTGATGATATTGTATCGGGCACTATATTAGCAGCAGAGAAAATAGATGATGGTACTGCAATTAATCTGGGTACTATGGAACGTACACGTGTTATTGATGCTGTAGAAGAGGTACTTAAATCTACTGGTCATAATGCTACTATTGAGCTTCATCCTGAAATGCCAACAGGTCCGATGAATAGAGTTGCAGACAACAAATTAGCTAGAGAGCTTCTTGATTGGTCACCTGAGGTTAAGTTTATGGATGGTTTACATCGAACAATTGAATGGTACTTTTCTACAAAAGATCGGGATCAGGTAAGCGCTGTTTTGGAAGATCGTCTTACTGAGCGTTAGTTTATGAATGATATTTTGATGTTAAGCTTGGTATATGGTCCTGATACTGTATCTACAGCAAATATGATGACAGATATTGCCAAGGGATTAGGTGAAAAAGGACATAATGTAACAGTGCTTACATCTGTTCCTCATTACAATCCATCTGATGAAGTTATCAAAAATCCAGTAATGCATTTTAGTTGGTTTAAGTTCTATTCAGAATCTATGGAAGATGGTGTGAGGGTGCTACGTGTTTTTATGCCACCCAAGAGGCATAAAATTTGGGCACGAGCATTTGATTATTTGATTTTTCAGATATTAACAACTTGGTTAGGTTTGTTTAAGGTATCAAGTCCTGATGTGGTTTTTGTTACTTCGCCTCCAATTACACTTGGGATAAGTGGAATATTGATTGCATTATTTAGGAGTGGTAAGTTTGTATATGATGTGCGCGAGTTGTGGCCTGATGTTCCAGTGAGGATGGGATTATTTCGGAATGCTTTGCTAATTAAGTTTGTATATTGGTTAGAAGATTTCGTGTATAGTAAGTCTGCATCTATATCAACTATAGCTCGTAGTTTTCGAGACACATTAATTGTAAGAGGTGTGTCTGAAGACAAGTTGTATTTTACTCCTAACTTTGTTGATATAGATTTTATCATTCCATCTAATAGGGTTAACAAATTTTCTGTTACGCATGGATTAGATGGAAAGTTTGTTGTGCTATATGCTGGTAATGTTGGCTTGACTCAGGGCCTTGAAATATTGATTGATGTTGCCAGATATTTTGAAAGTAATAATGAAGTTCAGTTTGTAATTGTAGGAGATGGAGCAGCTCATGCTCAATTAGAAAATGTAATTATTGAATCTGAAGTTAATAATTTAACAATGTTACCGTTTCAATCAACTGAATTAGTGAATGACATGTATGCTACTTCCAGCATATGTATTGTGCCCTTAAGGAAGGGTTTTTCCTATGATACAGTGCCATCCAAGATTTATACATCGATGGCTGCAGGTCGTCCCGTTGTTGCTTCTGCTGAAGAAGATTCAGAAACAGCATTTTTGTTAAATGAATCTGATGCAGGAATATCTGTGGAACCAGAAAACCCAAGTGCTTTAATTAATGCAATTTGTGAATATTATCAAAACAGAGATAGTATTTTGGTTTCAGGTGAAAATGGCAGGAGATGGATCGAACAATATTATTCTAAATCCGTTGTTATTGATGCATATAATGACATGGTTTTAGATATTGTTGACTGAGACAATGAATTACTTTTTTGGTATCATTACTTTTTCTCATCATTTATAACCCATGTTGCACATTTTCAAATTTCACAAATATAAATATCTACTGGGAATGTTATTAATAGTTTTGGGTTTTACATTGCCATTATTTGTTTTTGAGATAGCGTTTAGGATGTTTGGTCCGGATTGGTTAGATTTACGAATGCGTGAAATTAGTTTGAATGAGAATGTATTCTTTGACACTGATTATGGTTGGCCGATCGAATGTAATGAAATTGGATGCTATAAATTTGTTCCAAATAGCGAATTTTTAGTATCTACAAACGAATATAGTCATTCTGTTCATATTGGAAGCGATGGATATCGTTTAAATGGAAATAGAATCAGTGATTTTAGAAAAACTATACCGTTTGTAGGTGATTCATTTACTTTTGGAGTAGGTGTTGAAGATCATCAAACTTTCGTTAGTATATTAGAGAGAGATTCTAATAATAGGTATTTGAATATCGGTATACCCGGTAATTCCATTGTGCAACAAATTGATATTGTGAAGAAGCGTCATGATGATTTAGGAAGGCCTAATGAGTATGTTTTTGTATTTTTTTTGGGCAATGATTTTCAGAACATATTAGAGAGCCGTCTTTTGGCTCCTGGCACTTATTCTAATAATATAGATTTAGAAGATGAAGAGGTTGATTATTATCCTACTGTTTCAAACAATTTTTCTATTTTAGCTACGATCAATCAATTTGTTATTGACAATAGATTTCTAAGAGAGTTATATACTGTTCAATGGCTTCGTCACAAAGTTTTAATTCTTGTTAATCAATCTAATGCTGATCTAATGGATCCTATTTTTCTGATGATGAGAAAGGACAAAGAATATTTGTCTGAATCAAAAAGTATATTTGTAGACGAATTGCGTCGTTTGGATGATCTTGCTGATGCTTTGGATTTTCAATATGCATTTTTAATAGTTCCCGATCGTCATCAAATTGATTCTGATTTGTTAAAAATTAGAATGGATTATTATGGCATTGATTCAGAAGATATTGACTACATGTTACCTAATAATGTATTGAGTATATTATTAGATGAGCACCAAATTACCTATATTGATCCAACGGAGTGTATGAAAACGCAAGACAATGTTAATGAATTATTCTATATATTGGACAATCACTTAACAGTGAAGGGTCATGCTACGATGGCAAAATGCGTTGGAAATAGTATAAATGATAAATTAGAATGATTTGCCATGTATGATGAATTAAGAATAACATTAATATTGATAACAACTCTTTATTTAAGTGATTTGGGTATTAAGAGGATGATCTTGTGGGCAACAAGCAAGGGGATATTAGATGTTCCTGGTGAGCGTAGTTCACATAGCATTGCTACTCCAACTGGTGGGGGTATTGTGATTGCATTAGTTACTATTATTGTTTATTTAATTTCGAGCACAATTTTGCCTTCATGGTTTAAGTTTGATATTGCATCTTTTTTAATAGCATCTATAGTGATTGCTTTGATAGGATGGATGGATGATTTGTATTCCGTATCAGCTTTATGGAGATTTAGCATACAATCTGTTGTGGCAGTTTTTATGATTGTAACAGTAGGATTATATGACGAAATTGGAATATATGATTATTCGATCAGTTTGTCATGGTTAGGTTTTCCGATCACCTTTTTGTGGATTGTAGGTTTAATTAATGCGTTCAATTTTATGGATGGTATTGATGGAAATGCTGGGGGAATTAGTGTAGTAGCAGGAATATTTTGGTGTTTGATTTCTATATACCAAGGGGAGTTAAGTTTATTTGTTTTGAGTATTTTGGTAATTATGAGTTGTTTTGGTTTTTTGATGCATAACTGGCATCCTGCAAAAATATTTATGGGGGATAGTGGAAGTACTTTTCTGGGTTTTACTTTTGCGGTTATTCCACTTTTTATGTATCAATCAACTGGAAATATAAAAATTCCTATTGTGGGAGTTTTGATTGTTTCTCCATGGATTTGGGATGCAATTTACACGTTTTTGAGAAGATTATTTCGTAAGGAATCAGTTTTTACGGCACATCGTACATATATGTATCAGCGTTTGACTACTGCTGGATATTCACATAGTCTGGGATCTGCTATTTATATTGCCCTTTGTATGCTTACCGGTATGTTAGGCTATATATATATAACTAGTACTGCTTCGAGACATTTGTTGATTGTTTTATGTTGTTCAATTGTACTGATAGGACAATTAGTCTTGGTGCTTATTGCTGAGGGTAGACAACATTCATGAAATTGGAAGGTTTACAACAATTGGTGATGGGTAAAACTGTTTTGGTTACTGGGGCAAGTGGTACAGTAGGTGGAGAAGTAGTTCGACAGTTAATCAAATTGTGTCCTGGACAGATAATTTGTTTAGGTAGAAATAAAGATAAGTTATCCAATCTATTTGTTACTAGTAAAATTAAGTGTGAAACCGAAGTTGTGTGGGAGACATGTGATATCTGTGATAGAGATCAGGTTAATGTTATTTTTTATAAATATGATCCAGATATAGTTTTCCATTTGGCAGCCGAGAAGGACATTAAATTGACTAATGCTGATCCGTTTAATTGTGTAATGGTTAATGTAATTGGCACTTTTAATATTGTTCAAAGTGCCAAAGAAACAAATGCAGATAATTTGTTGTTTACTTCTTCAATTAAGGCTAATTATCCTACAAGTATTATGGGTGCTACAAAAAGAATCGGTGAATTCTTAGTCAAATCTGCTGCAATTGAAATTGAGAAATCATATTACACAGTAAGATTAAGTAATGTAATGGAAAGTGAGGGTGGTGTTTATTCTCTATTCTGTAATCAGATTGCAAATGGTGGGCCAATTACAATTACACATCCTGATGCAGTACGTGTGTTTGTTAGCGCTAAAGAGACAGCATGTTTGCTGTTATATTCATTGATGTGCGCGCATCCAGGTTCTGTTTTGGGATTGGCTGCTGGAAATAGGATGAAAATAGTAGATTTGGCAATAAGATTAATTGGTGAATATGAGTTTGAAGAAGGGCGTGAAATTGAAATAAGCTATGTTGGTTTGAGGAATGGAGAAAAATTAGTTGAAGAAAATGTTGGATTGGGTGCTGAATGGCTTTCTACGACGCATGATAAGATTTTAGTATCTAATCAAACATTCGATTTGTCCGTGCTTAATAACGTTGAGGATAGCGTCATTGATTTGCTGGATATAGTGAGAAAAAAGGATTTAGATGGTTTGCAATCGGTGATTAGGACTATAGTTCTTGGATATGGTAGATAAATTGTATTTGTATGTTAGTTAAATATGTTTTTCAAATAGATAGATTAGTTTATTGGGTGCAAACCTACATCGTTTTTAGTTTGGGTAATTACTAGTATGGTTAATATTGGAACTTTATTGTTAGGGTTTGTTAGTGGATTAATATTGGTCTGGTGTGCTACTGCAATATTTAGAAAGTTTGCTCCAGGATTAGGTTTGGTGGCTGTAGAAAACTTTCGTAGCTCGCACATTGGTACTGTGCCTGTGGCAGGAGGCGTGACATTTGTTGTCATTTCTCCATTAATAGCTTTGTTCATAGCTAATCAAATAGATGTTCATCTAGAGCGCAGTGATTGGGCTTTGCTTGTTTCTGGGTGGTTTATAGCAATTGTGAGTCTGATAGATGACTGGAAACCACTTCCAGCTCGTGTGAGATTAGTGGCACAGGTTTGGGCTGTTTTGGGGCTAATAATATATGCAAGATATCTGCGGTTTTTTGGTGCAGGAAGTTTTGGGGTTGTTGATGTAGGTTGGTTAGGAGTATTGATAACCATTGTGTGGGTTTTAGGTATGTCAAATGCTTTTAATTTTATGGATGGCATGGACGGTCTTGTGGCTGGGCAAAGTCTTATTGTTGCTCTCAGTGTAGCTTGGATGAGTATGAATGTGGGTTTGAGTTGGATGGCAATATTATCTGCTTCATTAGGAGGTGGATTGTTGGGTTTTTTTATGCATAATGTTTCACCAGCTCGTGTGTTTATGGGTGATGTTGGCAGTATATGGTTAGGTTTTTTATTTTCAGGTATGGCGGTAATAGGAGCTCCTAGAAGTGGTGAACGTTTGTCTCTTGGTTTTTGGATATTGATACTTGGTATATTTTTGCTTGATTCAGGATTAACATTGGGCAGAAGGTTGTTGCAAGGTGAGCCTGTGTTAGAGGCTCATAGAACACATTATTATCAACGTTTGTTAAGCATTGGTTGGGGTCATGGTCGAGTGACCACATGGTATTTGGTGATGGCGACTATTTTGGCCGGGGTATCAATTGTGCACTTTGATATTTGGCGATTACCATTTGTAGTACTTGTAGTAGTAGGATTAATGGCTTTTGCGGGCACTTTTGCATTAGTGCATTATGTGGAAAGTTATAAAGTTGAGTTTGAATCTGAGCATGGTAGCCCATTGGGGAAAGTAACTGCTGGTGGATTACTTAAGCCGTTTGTACGTCTATTACAACATTCAGGTACTGTTTTGATGATGGATGGAGCGATAGTGGTTATTGCATATCTCATGGCTTTTAGATTAGGTGTTGGTAATTGGTTTGATATTGATATTAGAGACGGTATTATTGCTGTATTTTTTGTGCATTTAACCTTGAATTTGGCTTTGGGGATTTATATTGAAAAGTTATCCTTATCAAGATTGTCCTTAATATTGCGGATATTATCATCATGTCTAATGTCATTTATTGCTTTGTTATTAGGAGAGATTTTATTGGGACCGGTGAGATCTATTCCAGTCATAGTATTGATAATCGGTACAGGAATGAGTGCTATCGGATTTGTATTAGTACGCTCTAGAAGAACTTTGCAACAAGAAAGGTTCATCAAAGATTGAGATATTACATAGAGGTGTTTCGTTGACAGAGAGATATTCTAAATATTGTATAACCGTTTTACTTCTTGTTGTAGCATTGATGTGTAGTATAAGAGTGTTTGCTACTCCTTTTAATGATAATGAAGGTGGATTTCCGGATGAATTATTCCATGTTGGTCGTTCTTTGCAAAATACCATCCGGATTTCAGAATTGATCAATTTCGGTCATATTGATAATTCTGTGGATGATTTAGCAGGTTTTAGTTCTAGAGTAGAAACGGTTTGTGAATTAGGTATTGAAAAGCCAGATATTTGTCCTGGATATTTCGAGTCTCGTGTTAACAATGTATATCCCGTCAGTAGTGGGAATATTCGTGGAAAGGGAGTCTATATTTTTCATGGACTTATGCAATTAGTATTACATAATGTTAACGTTGGTTTTAGGATATATTTCGCTAGGATGATGGCCGTTATGATTGGTGTGTTAATGGTTTATGTTATATATAGATTATCTTTTCTATTGTTTCATGATCAAAGATTGGCTATTGCTGTTGCTGCATCCATTGGTCTAATGCCATCTGTTAGTAACATTGTTAGTGCAGTATCTACAGAAGGACCGGCATTATTGGCAGTAGCATTACTATTGTTATCAACCACAATCATTGTTGTTCAAGGATTTTCTATTGCGAGATTGTTGCTTTTTGGGTTTTCAGTGTTATGTTGTCTTTTTACAAAAATTACTGCGATAATACCTTTGCCTATATTGATGTTGTTTTTCCTAGATAGGGTTGGTTTCAGTTGGAAAAAATTGCTTGCGGTTTTTGGTTTTCTCATAGTCATTGCTATAACATTTTTAAGAGGTGATGCGACAAAAGCAGGTGTAGCACATTGGTACTTTGAGAGGAATCCTGGTCTAGTATCTGTACACGGTACACCAGTAAAGTTGGCTTATCAGGTATTTTATAAATCATATGGGGTTGAAAAGAATATAAAACCGAATGCTATTGCGAATGATTGGGCCATTGGTTATACATGTTTGACTGAATTTGATAATATTTCTTGTGATTCATTTCCATCCCAGTTTTCAAATACTATTGTACAATTTTTGCCAACTAGAGAGGCTAAAAGATTAGCTGGTAAAATCGTTACTTTTGGATCATGGATGTATGCTAATGATGGTGAAATAGTTAGTAGTCCAGCAATTGTTTTAGGATATGATAATGCTAATCAAGATGTAGTTGGTGGTTCGCAACATACAGGTAATGGTGCATGGGAATTTGTAGTCAATCATATTCAGTTGCCTAATGATATACGTGATATTGGAGTGAGTTTGGATGCTAGCAATCAATCCCTAATATTTTGGGACGATATAGTTTTAATAGAAGGATTGCTAGGTGCCGAAGGTGGACCACCAGTTTTTGATAATAGAGACTCTTCTTCAGGTGTTTGGAATGGAATTAGATTTAGCAATTTATTAAAAAATGGCTCTGCCGAGCAACATTGGAACAATGTTCCTGATAGTCTTTGGTCATTTATGATTAATTATGGTACTGGAACATGGGCTAATAGATTAAATGGTCAATTATTTACACTTTATGATTTAGATCGTACAGGATCAGGATATTTTGCAGGTATCCGAGCTATGTTTGTTACTTTTTGGGGGTCTTTTGTGGGTGGTGATTGGCCTGGTTTGGCTCGTTGGCATTATGTTGTTGCGATCGTATTTGTGATCATATCTTTGTACGGGTGGCTCCGATATGTCAATTTCGATAGTAAGCTAAAAGTTATGCCATTAGGTTTACCATTATATTTTTGGTGTTTGATATTGGCATATCTGATAACAGGTATTTTACGTATGGAGATATCTGCTGAATGGGTACCTCCTTTATATTATTCGACCTCAAGATTTGTCTTGCCAGCTATAATTCCTGTGATGTTATTGTTAATTTCTGGTTTAGTATTTTTGACAAGCAGGAAATTAAGTCGACTGTTAATAGCTACATTAGTACTTCTGATTTTTTTAGCTAATTCTTGGATGTTGTTGCGTGTTGAATTACCATATTTTAAGTGTGACATTGAACCGCGTTGGGTGTGTACAGATCTGTAAATGAGGATATAGATAAAATGTGTGGTGTTTTTGGAATGGTTGGCAATTCTAATAGAGATATAGCTAGACGTGTGTGTGGAGCGATGCATCATCGTGGTCCAGACGATAATGGCATGTGGTTTGATGATAAAAGTATTCCTGTGACTTTAGTGAATACAAGACTCGCTATATTAGATTTGTCTGATGCAGGACATATGCCTATGCAAAATAATAATGGTGATTTAGTAGTTACTTATAATGGTGAAATATATAATTTTCCTGAAATACGTGATATGTTGGAGAGCCTTGGTTATTCTTTTGTGTCTCAGAGTGATACAGAAGTCTTGTTGACTGCTTATGAACATTGGGGTGAGGGCTGTATTGATCATTTTAGAGGGATGTTTGCTTTTGTGATATGGGATATCAAGAAACAGAAATTGTTTGCAGCTAGGGATAGGCTTGGAATAAAACCTTTGTATTGGTCTATGGTAGGTGATTGTTTACTAATTGGTTCTGAAATAAAGACACTATTGTCAACAGGCTTAATAGATTCATTATTAGATCAAGAAGCTCTGCATCACTATTTGACATTCTATGCGGTTCCGCCGCCTTTGACTATGATTCAGGATATCAAGGCTCTTTTGCCTGGGCATGCTTTGACATGGGAGAGTGGTAGTTTATCAATTAAGCAATATTGGGATCTACCAGTTGTGACGTCTATTTACAAAGATACTGACAGTTATGATGTACTGGAAATGCAACGTGAATTGCGTAATTTGTTAGAAGAATCTATTAAACTACGTATGGTTGCAGATGTTCCAGTTGGTGCATTTTTGTCAGGAGGTTTGGATTCTTCAGCAGTTGTTGCTTTGATGGCTACGTTAAGTGGTAATCAATTAAAGACTTTTTCGATAGGTTATGATATTGATGGAACTAAAGTCGATGAGCGATATTTTGCTGATTTAGTAGCTAAAAAATATGATACTGAACATCATGAAATAGTAGTTACTGGACAAGATGTAGCATCACAATTGTCTAATTTTGTTAGTGCCATGGATCAGCCTAGCGGTGATGGTCTAAATACGTTTCTAGTGTCACAAGCAACTTCTCAACATGTAAAGGTTGCTCTATCTGGATTGGGCGGTGATGAATTGTTCGCTGGTTACAATCAATATCGATATTTAATGTATGCAGATAATATCAGTGCATTGTGGGGTTATGTACCTAAACAAGTTAAGGGAATAGCAAGACATTTGTTTAATCTGTCTTCAAGTATTTTCGATAGAGAGGCACTTGCTGATATACCAAATTGGTTAGAGTCACATTTCTTGGAACGGTATTTGCGAACTCGAACATTATTTAATGAAGATATAAAAACTCAACTCTATAGTTCAAACCAATTGTGGAGAGAGAATGAAATTGCATCTAGCATTGATTTCCTTAAGCCTTATATTAATGATAACGAACAAGATTCCATTGTGAAAGTTACGCGATTAGAACTTAAATCTTATTTGTCACACATGTTGCTACGTGACACTGATGTCACCAGTATGTCTCATTCACTAGAAGTTCGAGTACCTTTAATTGATCATAAACTTGTTGAATTTGCATTAAATATTCCACCATCTGAAAAACTAGACAAGTCATTTTCTGGAAATTTTTCTGGTAGAGGAAAAAAGATATTATCTGATGTATTATCTGATTTGTTGCCTGATGAGATTTTGATGAGGAAAAAACAGGGATTTTTTATGCCTGTGAATGAATGGTTACGTAATGATTTGAATCCTATTCTATCGGAGGCTTTGTCAGATGATTCTGTGTCTCGACGCGGCCTTTTTGATCCGGTTCAGGTGCGAAAATTGCGCAATGAGTTTGATCTTGGTCAGGGATCATACATGCGGATTTGGGCATTGCTAATGTTAGAATTGTGGCAAAGAGAGTTTGTAGACTAAGATATCGATAAAATTTGTTCTTTCAGGAGAGATTGTAAATGATAAATATACCTCAAACTGATCCATATGCTAATTATCTGTCACATAAGGACCAAATTGATAATGCAATATTAAGAGTTTTGGATAGCGGTACTTATATTATGGGTAATGAAGTTTCTTCGTTTGAGGAGGAATTTGCTAAATTTATTGGATGTGATTTTGTAGCAGGTGTGGCTTCAGGTACAGATGCAATTGATTTAGCATTAAGATCACTTGGTATTGGTGTTGGATCGGTAGTTTTTACTGTTAGTCATACTGCAGTTGCTACTGTTGCAGCTATTGAGCGTACAGGAGCTACTCCTATATTGGTAGATATTGCACCTGATACATACAATATGGATGTAGTTTGTTTAGAGAATGCAATTAAGGCATATTCAGATGAATCTGCAGCGATAGTACCAGTACATCTTTATGGTCATCCAGCTGATATGGAATCGATCATGCGAATTGCAGATGATTATGGTCTGTTTGTAGTTGAAGATTGTGCACAGGCTCATGGTGCGTCTATTTTAAATAAGAAGGTGGGTACTTGGGGTCATTTGAGTGCTTTTAGTTTTTACCCTACTAAGAATCTTGGTGCTTTAGGTGATGCTGGGGCTGTAGCATCAAATGATTTGCATTTGATTGAAAAAGTTAGGCATTTGCAGGAATATGGTTGGACTAAGAGGTATATCAGTGAAATGCCAGGTATTAATAGTAGAATGGATCCTATTCAAGCTGCTGTATTAAGAATTAAGCTTACAAGACTTGATGAAGAGAATAAGAAACGTAATATTTCAGCGGAAATTTATAACGATGCATTTTCTATTCTTAATATTCAACTACCATATGTAAAAAATGACGTAAGTCATGTGTTTCATCAATATGTTGTCAGAGTTGAACATCGTGATGAATTACGTGAATTTTTGTATGAGAGGGGTATATCTACTGGGATACATTATCCATTGCCAGTTCATCAACAACCTGCCTATAATGGTCGTATAGTTATTCACGATCATCTGAAGCATACTGAGGCAATTTCTAGTAACATTTTAAGTTTACCTATGTACTCTGAATTATCTTCTGTTGATGTTGATATGGTGATAAGAGAAATAATGCGGTGGTATGATAGCAAACTTAGATATTTTTGAACCTTGTCTTTTGTTGCATATTGAGGCGGTACTTATACAATACTATATAATCTTATTAGAAGGAGAATCTTGATTTATGAATGAAATTTCATTAAATAAAAAAATATGTAGACTTTGTGATGCACCAAGTTTACAAAGTTTTCTGGATTTAGGAAGAATGCCTATTGCAAATGCTTTTCTTACTTCAGAGCAACTCAAAGATACAGAATTTACATTCAATTTGGAAGTGGGATTTTGTGAAAAATGTTTCATTGTTCAATTAATAGATATGGTTGAACCAAACAAATTGTTTCATGAGAATTATGCATACTTTTCTTCTATTTCAAGTGTGATGGACAATCATTTTGCTGATTTAGCTAATGAGATAAATACTGAAATTTTTTATGATCCAACACTATCTGTTATAGAAATTGGATCTAATGATGGAATATTGTTGAGCAAGCTCACTGGATATGCATTGAATACAATTGGTATTGAACCATCAGCTAATGTGGCATCAGCAGCTCGAAAACAGGGCCTGAACGTTATATCTAGATTTTTTGATTCGTCTTTGGCAGTGGAATTATCGGAGAAATATAATGCTGCGCAGTTAGTTGTAGGTACAAATGTATTATGTCATATTCCTGATTTAAACGAATTAGCTAAATCCTTAAATATTGTTTTAGATGATGAAGGTGTATTTATTTTTGAAGATCCATATTTGTTGGAAATAATGCATAAACTTGCATATGATCAGATATATGACGAGCATTACTATTATTTTAGTGTTACCGCATTACAAGTATTGTTTGCTAGACATGGTTTACGTTTATTTAAGGTTGAACCAATTTCAGTTCATGGTGGATCTATGAGGATTTATGGATGCAAATTGTCTTCAAAGCGTTCTACAGATGAGTCAGTGGTCAGGCAACTTGCAATTGAAGATGAGCAAGGCATAAGTAATCTTTCAAGTTATTTGGTGTTTGCGGATAAGGTACAACAATCACGTTCATCTCTTGTGGAATTACTGCACAAGTTAAAGGATGAAGGAAAAAGTTTGGTTGGTTACGCAGCATCATCTAAAGGTACAGTGATTCTGAACTATTGTGGAATTAATACAGATATTTTGGATTATGTGTATGATAATACACCATCAAAACAAGGTTTGTATACTCCGGGGACTCATATACCTATAGTTTCTACTGATAATTTTTCTTCTGATAAGCCTGATTATGCTTTTATATTAGCATGGAATCATATGGAAGAGATTGTTGCTAAGGAGGAGGAATTTAGGAATCAGGGAGGTAAATTTGTGACGCATATTCCTGAAGCTAGGGTTGTATGAAAATTAACTGGGAGGTGACATTTGGACTTTTCAGCTATTGCTGGTAGTAACGTCTTGATTACAGGTGGTATGGGATTTATAGGTAGTAATTTGGCAAGACGCTGCGTTGAGTTAGACTGTAATGTTACGATCATTACTCGTTCTTATGAAAAACAAGAAAATATTGATGCTATTCTTGATCAAATAAAAGTTTGTGAAGTTGATTTGAGTATCGTTGATTCAAGTAGAGAAAAAATTCGAGAGCTATTGGTGCAAAAAGATTTTGTGTATCATCTGGCTGCTCAAACAAGTCATCTGGATTCTATGGAGAATCCTTTAGGTGACCTGGAAGCTAATTGTGCCGTTACATTAGAATTATTAGAAGGGTGTCGAGAATTGTGCCCAGATGTCAATTTTGTGATGCCTGGTACAGTGACACAAATCGGGTGTGCTACCAATTTGCCTGTGTCAGAGGATCATCATGATTGGCCAATCACATTGTATGACACACATAAACTTGTTTGCGAAAAGTATTTGTATGTTTACCATCATAATTACGGTATGAATACAACAATGTTGCGTTTGGCAAATATATTTGGAGAACGTCAAGAGGTAAATAATCCTAAGAGAGGAATACTAAACTATATGTTGTGGAGAGCTCTTACTGGGGAAGATTTAACTATTTATGAGCCAGGTGATTTTATCAGAGATTATTCTTATATTGAAAATTGTATTGATGCATTGTTATTGGCAGGAATATCTACAGAAACTAATGGTAAATCATATGTATTTGGGTCTGGCAATGGTTTAGAATTTCAAGAAATGGTCAGTGAAATTGTAAGACTAGTATATTTACTAAGTGGTAAACAATCTACTGTTATTAGAGTACCATTCCCATTTGCAGAACAACGAATGGATGTTGGTGATTTTGTTGCTAACAATCAGAATTTATGTAATGATACAGGGTGGTATCCTAGGATAAGTTTCGAGGACGGTTTAAGCAAAACTATTACATACTATACTGATAAATTGGGAGAAGATATTGATGAAAGATAAGTTGGTTGCAAGTCTTATTGATAAGCGTATAGTAGTGACTGGTGGACTTGGTTTTATTGGTAGTAATCTTGTACATTCCTTAATAGAGTATGGTGCAGATTTAGCAATTATAGACTCATTGGATCCAAGGTCAGGAGGTGATATTGCTAATATACATGGTATCCAAGATAAAATCGATTTGTTTTCAGCTGATATATGTGATTTTGAGACAGTTGCATCAGTTGTGCAGGATGCAGACTATGTGTTTCACTGTGCAGCTCATACTTCTCATCCCTATTCAATGCGCGATCCTCAGTTAGATGTTTCTGTAAATTGTATTGGTACTTTGAATGTTTTGGAGGCATTACGTAAATTAAGGCCAATGGCTCGAATGGTTTATGTTGGTACGAGCACACAGATTGGACCTATGATTGAAAATCCAATTAATGAGCAACATATAGTTGCACCAGTGGATATCTATTCAGCGAATAAAGCAGCAGCAGAATATTATTGTAGGATTTATGCTAATGCTTATGATCTTGATATAAATGTAGTGCGTTTGCCAAATGTTTATGGTCCTCGTGCAAACATTACTAGTCCTGATTTTGGTTTTATAAATTATTTCATTGGTTTAGCTTTGCGTGATCAATCCCTTACTATATATGGTAAAGGAGAACAGTTACGCAGCGTTATATATGTTAAAGATGCTATTAATGCATTGATTCTATCTGGATGTTCAGATATTACGGGTAAGGTATGGTTTGCTGCGAATGAAAGTTCAGTTAGCGTAAAAGAATTAGCTGACAGTATTGTAAAAGCATGTGGATCTGGCAGCGTTATAAATATTGAGTGGCCTGATGATCGTAAGCGCATTGATGTAGGAGATATAGTTATTGATTGTTCTCGTATTTACAGAGATTTAGGATGGCAAGCATTGGAATGCTTAGAGAATGGTTTGAAAGAGACTGTGCAATATTGGAAATCACGATAATGTTTAAAACAATGTAAGACTGATAGTATTATATGTTTTTGTTATTGTTGTTTGATTTATATTATTGTATTGGAGGAATATAGAGTGAATTCAAATGTATTAGTAACTGGTGGTTTAGGACATATAGGTTCTGCACTTATTAGGTATCTTGCTGAGTTGTCAGATATTGATCAAATAACGATTATGGATAATTTGGTTACTCAAAGATATGCATCATTGTTTAATTTACCCGATAATATTTCATACAGATTTGTTGAAGGAGATGTCATGCAAGATGAAGACATGGATGAGGCATTAAGGGATATAGATGTTATAGTCCATTTAGCTGCCATTACTGACGCTGAGGGGAGTTTTGATCGATCTGAAGATGTGAATTTAATCAATTTTGAGGGTACACAGAAAGTAATTGAAGCATGTATTCGGAATGGAGTTCGTAGATTAATTTTTCCTTCTACTACGAGTGTCTATGGGCCTGTTAGTGGGATAGCTTTAGAGAATAGTAGACGATCTGATTTGAGACCTCAAAGTCCATATGCTGTTAGTAAATTAGATGCAGAAGATGAAATATTGAAGTATACCAAGTCTGGAAATATTGAAGGTGTGCTGCTTAGGTTAGGGACTATTTTTGGGCCTAGTCCAGGTATGAGATTTCATACTGCTGTAAACAAATTTATTTTTCATGCTGTGACAACAAAACCTTTGACAGTTTGGGAAGAGGCCGTTAATCTTGTTAGACCTTATCTTGATTTAAAGGATGCTGTCAGGGTGATTGGTTTTATGATAACAAACACCCAATGTATAGGAGAGATTTATAATGTTGTTACTTTGAATGCAACTCTTGATCAGATTATTGAATCTATTCGGCTGAACATTGAAGATATAGAAATTGAATATACATCGACACGTATGTTGAATCAAGTTTCTTATCATGTAAATGATGATAAATTAAGAAGTATCGGATTTGAATATTGTGGTGATTTGACTACAGGTGTTCGAGACACGTGTGATATCCTACGAGGAATATACTGTAACAATGTTCCATAGGTTAATTGAATGAATAAACTGAATCAGAAAAATCCCTGGATTGAATATTGGAGTACTGATCATATATGGTCCCATTCTGCATTTTGGCGTAAGCAGATGGAGGTGTTTATCAGACTTACATCAAATATAATGGATTATAGTGAAACTGACACAATTTTGGATTTTGGTTGTGGTAGTGGCCATTTTGCTGAAATTATGTCACATAGAATAGGATCCATTGTTTGCGCTGACATGTCTGAAAATTATATTCAATTGTGTGCTAACAAATTTGCAAATGTTTCAAATGTAAATGTAGTAGAAGTCAAGCCAGATTTATCCGATCTGTACAAAGTTGGTACTGCTTTCAACAAAGTGATTTGTTTTAGTGTTGTACATTATTTTCCAGATATAGATTGTGTGACTAGATTCTTAAAGGGTATTCAGAATATTATTGTTCCTGGGGGAAAATTATTAATTGGGGATATTGGTAATAATAAACGTAGTTTGAATGATTATATTAAGGCTGTTTTATTTACTTTGAGGCAGGGAATGTTCTTGGATGCATTGAGATTGATGACTAAGGTAACATTGTCGGATCCTGATTACAGTAAAATAAAACAAGGTGGTAATAGTTATTTGCATATTCCTGATTCATATTTTATGGATATTTCTCGTGAGTTAGGTATAGAAATTACATTCTTAAGTTCTCAGTTAACAGTGAATTCTAATTATAAGCATGTGCTAGTAGAATATTAATATAGAATAATTTATAGATAAAGGTATATTGAAATTTGAATAATAAAAAAATTGTAATAATAGGTGGTGGTATTTCTGGCTTGACTGTAGCATGGCGTTTGCAAGAGCTTGGTTTTCAAGTTGAAGTTTGTGAGGCACAAGATTTTGTGGGGGGGTTGGCTGGTACTATTCGTCCTGAAAATGGTAGATATTGTTTAGATTTTGGACCTCATTTTTTTATAACACAGAAGCAAGAAATTGTTGAACGTATAACTAGTTTGCTGGACGAAGATGTGGTGAGTTTTGAAAGAACTGCTCAATTGTATGTACAGGGTAGATTTTTGGATTATCCTTTGAGTGCCAAGAATGTTCTTTTGAATTTTAGTATTAACGACTCAATTGCTTCTATAGTGACTTTTGCATGGGCACAAATCAAATCATTCTTGGGAATTTTTAGTTCACTTTCAAAACAAAAGGTTCATTTTGGAGAATGGGCATCAGCCAACTTTGGAAGTCATTTGTCAAAAATCTTTTTCGAGCCTTATACAGAAGGTTTTTGGAAAATACCATGCGAAAATTTGGCTCCTGAAATACTTCCTACTAGTACAAAACTGAATTTTATGAAGAGTTTGAGAATGATGTTTCTCCGAAAAGTGAGTGGTCCTGCTCAATCATTAACTGAACGAGAGCTTGTTTTGCCGCTTCGATATCCCATTAGGGGTTATGGGATGATTGCTGAGACAATGGCTGAAAAAGTTAAAGAAATGGGTGGTACTATTTATAATAATGCTCGTGTTGTTAAACTGAAATCATTACTTGATGACAAATATTCGGTAGTTGTAGATAAAGGTGATAGACAATTTGAGTTAAGTGGTGATTATGTAATTTCTACAATACCAATACCTAACTTAGTTGATATCATGTCTCCGGATGTACCTGCAGTTGTCAAGGAATGTTCAGACAAGCTTGATTATTTGTCTCTAATTGTGTTATATGTAGTTACAAAGAAAAATAATTTACTTGATACTTCTTATGTGTATTATCTTGACCGACCTTATCATAGACTTGCAGAGATGGAGAAGTTTTGTGACACACTTTTTCCTAAGGGTGAAAATATGTTAGCAGTGGAATTTTCATGTCATAGGGGAGATAATATATGGAAAATGACCGAAGAGGAATTGTTAGAAGTTGCATTACCTGATTTAGAGAATGATAGGATATTGTCGAGAGATGATGTTGATAAATTGTTTGTTGTTAGAGCTAGTCATGCATATCCAATTAGATTTGTAGATTTTCGGAAAAATCTTGACACTTTTCTTGATTATATTGATTCAAAAGAAAACATAGATGTATTAGGTAGGACTGGTGAATATCAATATATAGATAGTGATCAATGTATGGATAGGGCTTTAGTTTTGGCCGACAAAATTTCTGCAAAATTAAAGGCTAATTAGATTTGTGAAATCAGTTCCATTGTGTGACTAGGTGTAAAACAAAAAGATATTTTTTAACTATTGAGAAATTAGCACAATCAAGTGCTTTTTCTGGAGGAATTTTATGAAGGTTTTTTTACGAAAAATGATTGTTAATATGGGAGTGTTTGGAGAAATATTGATTTTCTTATGGCAGCGTAAGTTGTGGTGGATGATTCCGATGGTAGTTGTATTACTGACATTTGGCATGTTGTTGATGTTTGCATCTGCTTCTGGAGTAGGACCATTTATATATA
>DBHI01000123.1 GCA_002296125.1 Anaerolineales bacterium UBA832
TTTTGGTCCAAATAGAGATCGTTCTTTACCAGATGGAGTTGCTCGGGCCTTACGTAGATATTTGGATGATTTAGATGATTATGAATTTAGTGATAGTATTAGTAATGATAATGTTATATCTACAATGAATGGTTCTACGGAAACAGATGATAATCCGTATACATTTCAATTTGGTTCCTTATGTCCTGAATGTGGAGAGGCAGCTGTTGTTAATGAAGAAGGTTGTCGTAAATGTTATGCATGTAGTTATAGTGAATGCTAGCTACAGATTAGATGTGTTCATTAATACTGATATTAGATTAGTGTCGTGGTTTTAATCTGAATTGACTTTAGATATAGCTACAAAATCAAAATAAATGTCCACCTCATTTTCTGCTTTGAGAATTCCCGCAATATCTGGTGGATCAAAACCAAAATCAGTCATTTTTATTCTTGTTTGGGCATTACCAATGATTTTGTCGTCTATAATTGTTAATGTGACTTCAAAGGAGACTGGTTGAATTATGTCTCTAACTAACAAGTTTCCATTAATTTGAAAACTAATCTCTTCACCAAATTCATATTCATCAGGCAACTTTAGTAATTCTTGTGGAGAAAATGTTGCAATAGGGAATTTGCTGCTTTCAAGCCATCTGTCACGTATTGCATTATCCCTTCTTATTTTGTCACTTTGAAATGATTTAATATCGATATTAATATCACTAATATTAGTTAAGTTAGGTTGATTAAAATTAACGTTAATTTCTCCTGAAATTATATTTGTGGTTCCTATGGCATAGTTGTATCGGTTGTTTTGGTTAATAAATGTTTCACCTACTCCGTATCTTACAGATGATTCTGATTGATCAAATATATATATAGTAGGAACGGATTGTGTTAATGTATTTGGTTCAGCACTAGGGTTTACTATCGAATTATTTAGATCTGTAACAGATACTTGTGGTGTTATTTGATTGGTAATTTCATCAGATATACCAGTAGTTGGTGTCTTAGAAGAATAATGTTTTGTAGATTCTTTTGTAGGAGCAGTAGTAATGGTTGATTGAGCAAAAGTAGTTGATGTAGGTTGGACAGTTATTGATGGTGTATCTTGTTTTATGCAAGAAGTGCACAAAAAGATGATAGATAATAATATTAAAAGTTTACGCTTGCAAGTTACGTTTTTATGGTTTTTTAGCATATAAGTATTAATTCCTATAGTTGCCTATATTATACACAGAAAGATTACTATTTTATTATATATTGTAGTACTATTTATAATTGATATGAGTTTAGTACATGCAATTTGTTGGCTAATGATATAATCTTCGCTCTGATGGATCCTTTTACGCCGATTTTATTTTTTATGATAGGAAGTATTGCTATTACAATGGGTAGTGGCAATCGATATGGTATTTATGGTATAACGGCTGCAATATCAGTAATTGGAGCTCTTGTTACCACATTGTTGCTTAGATTTAATATATTTAGTACGGTAATTTTGTCACCATGGAATTTGCAGGATATATTTGTTGACAATTTATTTTTAAATATTGATCATGTATCATGGTCTTTGGCGTTGTTATTATTATTTATGTTTTGCATGATGTTTTTTGCTAGTATTACCAATAATTTAGAGTTTTCATCAAGTGACAGGGCTATTTGTATGTTTATTGTCACATTTTGTTTTTTGGTCCTTTTTGCTGGCAATTATGTGACTTTAGTAATAAGTGTACTTATATTAGATTTATTTACTTATCTTGCTGTATCTTCTCGTGCGACAGACAGTCAAGATAAGACTGGAAATGTTATTAGATTTGATATCAGGTCAACAGTAAACTATCCTTTTAGATTATCTGTCACAACTGGTCTGTTGTTTATTCTTGCCTTAATTGATCCGATTGGTTCGTTTGATGTAGTTAGGCAAAACAAATTGTTGGTTAACATTATAATTGTTGGTGTGGCTATAATGCGGATTAGTATGTATCCATTTGGTTATTTGAATATTGTGAGGTATGCAAATTCATATGTCGTGTTTACAGTTGCAAGTATAGCTTTTATGATTACATCATTTAATTTACTGTTTCTTGTTGATATTCAGGATGCATCTATTGTATTGAAGTCAGTTGTGTCAATTTTTGCAGTACTATCCGGAATAATTTATGGATATAAGTGGTGTGTTTCTAATAATCACTTTGAAAGAATATATTCAGTTGTTGTGGGTCAATCAAGCCTTGCGTTTTTGACATTTATATGGGCCGAAAAATGGCAGCTTTTTGGTGTATATGCACATCTTATCTCTATAGTTGTATGTGTAGTTGTTATCCATATGAATGCGAATATAATACGATCTACCAATAGCGAATTTGTAAGATTTATACTTGCATGTATGGTTTTTGGTTGTCAACCTTTGACTGTTGGATTTTTTAGTATCTATGTTTTAACTTCGAGTGTTGTTGACTTATCTGTATCGGGACCTATTTTGATGACGTTAGTTGTGTTGATTAATGTGTTAATGATGACCGGAGCAATGAAGATAATTTTCCCAGTTAAGACATCGACAGTAATAAATGTTCCGCTTGTTAATTTAGTAGGTATAAGTTCAATTATAATTCCAGTAGGTATTAGTATATTAGCAGGTGTGATGCCTGTATTGTTTGGATGGGTTTTAGGGATTTCTTCAGTACCGATTTGGCGTGATTTTATCAATGTTAGTGGTATAACAGCAGTAGCCCTTTGTATGTTATCTATGAGTATTTCAATATTTTTATGGTATTACAGGTCCATGATTAAGGATTTTGTTGAGTACCTTCCAAAATCGTATTTAATTACAGTTAGTGAATTAAAGTGGTTGTATCAAATTGGTGGTAGAGTGTATAGATCATTTTGTAGAAAATTACATAGATTTGCAGGGGTTTTAGAAGGACAGGGTGGTGTTATGTGGGCATTAGTAATAACCTGTGGAATTTATCTCGTAATTAATGGGTAATATAGTGGATTCTATGTCTTTTGTTGAGCAGATTGTGGGGTGGTCAGGGTATATAGCATTAGTGTCTGTATTTCTTGTGTTACCTATACTTGTAGTTTTTGATGATAGAAAAATACTAGTGCCTAGTTTGGCTATTATGTATTTGATGTTAAGTTTATTATTTATTAATGTATTGGCTCCTCAAATTGTTGGAATTAAATTAGTGGTTTATATAATTGTATGGCTGATGGTTTTTGTTTCAACGCAACATAGTGGATGGGGTTTCTCAAAATCAACACTAGGAATAAAGCGTTTAGTTATTGGAGCAAAGTTTAGATTTAGAATTATCGCATTTATAATTGTAGCTATTGTGGGATGGCAATTTGCTAATAATGGTAATATTCCATTTCCGGTTGTTTCAAACTCAGTGACTTTGGTTGCTACTCAGTGCGTGTGTCAAGGTTTATTGCTTTTGTCAATTTCAAGACGACCTCTTAAGGTTGGATTTGGCATATTCTTGATGTTGAATGGCTTTGGTTTGTTGTATTCAGTTGTGGAATCTGCGCTAATGGTAGTGGGAATGCTGGCTCTAATTGATATATCAATAGCATTAGTGATATGTTATTTAGAGTTGTTAGGAGAATCTTATAAATTGGGAGACGACTTAAAAACATGAGTTTACCTATGGTTATGATTGTTGCACCAATAGTTGTTGCTGTTGGTACTTACATATTACGCAGATTTGTTTGGATACAATTGATTCTATCCTGTACTACTATGTTATTTTTAAGTTTGTTGGCTCAAAAAGCTCCTATAGATCAAATGGTTGTGGTTTTTGGTAGAGATATGTATTTTGGTTCTTCTTGGGCAATATTGGGGCGTGCTTTTGTCATGGTAAATCATGATATACAATTGTTAACATTTTTATTCATATCTGTTCTTATTTTTTTTGTTTGTGGCGCACTAGTTTCAGTAGGTTTCATGTTTTATCCTATCTTGCTTGGATTGGTCGCTATTATTATGGCGATAATATTTGTGCAACCATTTGTTTATGCAGCGCTGTTTATTCAACTTATGGCAGTATTATGCGTATTTATAATGACTGATAAGATTTATGACAATATAAAGGCATCTTTAAGGTATTTATCATTTGTATCTATTGGCGTTCCTTTTATATTGATGGCTGGTTGGCAATTAGAAATGTTTCAGGTTACTCCTGATAACACTGACTTATTGGTGAATGCATCATGGATGCTGGGAGTTGGTATTTTTGTGTTACTAGGTGTTGTGCCATTTCATACATGGATGCCAATATTATCAAGGAGGTCATCACCTATTGTTGCTTCATTTGTGATTTCAATAGTTCAGTTAGCAATATTGTTTTTTTTGGTAGATATATTAGTTGAGTTTGAGTGGATGAGAAACAATCTGCAATTTTTTAGTGCATTATTATTTTGCGGTATATTCATGGCGTTAATTGGTGGAATATTTATTTTGAATCAGGAGAATATCGGCAATATTATGGGTTATTCGGCATTGATTGACTGGGGTTGTACTTTAGTAGCTATAGGTCTTAGACTACCTGAATCTATTGGTATTGCTACTATGATAATCAGCACACGGGTTCTGTCGTTAATTGTTTGGGGAGTTGGTGTAAGCAGTGTCTTTAATAATGATAACAATAAGACAATTCATAATATGCAGAATCATATGAAGTCAAAGCCTTATAGTACTATAGCTATATTTGTTGCAGGTATGTCTCTGGGAGCAATGCCACTGTTTGCAGGTTTTCCAGCACGTTGGGCTCTTGTTAATTTATTGTCTGACAACTATATGACTTATTCAATAATAATTGTTGTTGCTAGTATTTTTATCTGGTTATGTTATTTAAATTTACTGGCAAAAATGCATCTCAGATATGATTTTTTTGATAAAAATCTTTACAAACAGACACGTGAGAATAAAGGTGTAGTTGTGTTCAGTCTTTGTAGTTTTGTGGTTATAGTTGGATTGGGTATAGCACCGCAGTTTTTATATAATAGAGTGGTTTTAATATTTGATACCTTATCTTTATTGCTAAATTAATTGTTTTTTACATTGTATATTGTTTCTAAGATGTTTGTCAGATCTTTCCATTGGTAATCGTTTTTAACCATTTGGTATCCTGCTTTACCTAGTTCAATTCGTTTTTCAACGTCATTTAACAGGCTATTAATGGTGTTAGTTTGTTCTTTAATTGTATTAGCTATCATGAGATGTTTATTATGTTCTACTGGAAATCCTTCGGCACCGATAGTAGTACTTACTATTGCTTTTTTCATTGCAAATGCTTCCAGTATTTTTAATCTTGTACCACCTCCCATTCTTAGTGGTACTACACAAATTGTAGATGAGGCTATATATGGTTTTATATCTTTCACGTTTTCTATTACTCTAACACCATTATATTTTGATAAGTTACTAACTTGTTTTGTAGGGGATTTGCCCACTATGTGGAATTGGACTTCTGGATTAGTAATTTGTATCTGTGGTAAAACATGTGTCACAAACCAGATAACACCATCGATGTTGGGTCTGTAATCCATTTTCCCACAAAACAATATAACTGGAGTTTTGGTATGTGTTTTATCTATATCAATATTGTAATCTTGTAATGTAATCCCATTAGGTATAATTGTTGGTTTGATTTTTGGGTTTATTTTTTGTAGATGTTGAGAATCTTCTTTAGAAACACAAATTACAGTATCTACATGATAGCAGGTTTGTCGTTCTAGTTTTAGAATTCGTGGTAGTTGTATTAATGAATATAGAACACTTAAAAATAATCTTGGTTGTGTAATGCCAGTTTGAATTGCTCTACTTTGAATAATGTGTTCTGCATTGTGTGCATCATAAACAATAAGTGGTCTTTGTTCATTGTTGTCATAATAATTGTTAATTTCTTTCAGATAAGGTGTCATTTCTAATCCTTCTATCTGAATAACATCGAAAGTGTTTTGTGAAAGAATAGTGGTTAGTTGAGAACTAAAGACTTTACTTTTATATCTGTGAGATATATCTGTTTTATCACTAAATAGTATTGTTATTAAGCGATGTAATGTATTTCTTGAAGGTAGATTAATTCCTGTTACAGTTTTACATGTTTTTTGAAGGGTTTTTGAAATAAAAGTTTGATCGTGATTGTTAAATGATAATAATGTTATAGAATGTTTGTGTGATAGATGATAAATAATTCCCCAGTTTCTGATTGAGGCACCTTGGTTAGGTGGGTAGGGAATGGTAGGTGTTAGGAAAAGAATATTCATAGTTTTTATTCTGATATAAGATTTTTATATATTCTAATGGTATTCTGGCAACATTTTTCCCATGTGAATTTGGAAACTTGACTTAAGCCTAGTTGTTGTAGATTTTTTCTAAGATTATCATTTTCACAAATAGTTAGGATTGCCTCTGATATAGAATCAATATCATCGGGATCGATTATCAACGAAGCATCTTCTGAAATTTCAGGTAAAGAGCCTCTATTAGATACTATGGTAGCAGTACCACATGCCATAGATTCTAAAACTGGCAAACCAAATCCCTCATAATGGGATGGTAAGACTAGTGTAGTTGCACCACTATATATTGATGGCATATGACATCGGTTAGCATTATGTATTAATTGTGTATGGTGTTCTAGATGTAGTTCGCTAATTATTTTTTCAATAGGTTGGTGACGCCAACCTTCTCTACCAACTATTACTAAAGGCGGTATATCTTTTTTAAAAGATAGAAGGTTTGAATATGCTTTGAGTAACCCATCAATATTTTTTCTTGGTTCAAATGTACCTACAAATAGTATATATTCATCTGGCAAATTAAGAGTTTTGCGAATGCGATTAATTTTAAGTGTACTTTGTGGTGTAAAGAGATCGTTTGGTGCTAAATGGATTGTGGTTACTTTTTCTGGTTTAACGTTTAGATAGTTAAGTATATCGTTGCGCGTAGATTCTGAATCTGCCAGAATAGCATCAGATCGTTTGACAGCATCGTGGATTTGGTTATTATAGTATTTTTGACTATTATCTGTTAGGAATTGAGGATAAAGTAGGAATGCCAGATCATGTACTGTTATTACTGATTTCCATCCACCATTATATGGGGGTATAAAGTCTGGCGAGTGTAAAATGTTAATGCGCCTCGCGATTATTTCAGTTGTTAAGGTTATTTTTTCTAATTTGTGATGTGGTGGAGTAAAGCATTTAATTGTTTTCGCATTGTTATTTTTAGTTATTCTGTTGTTATTTCTAAACGATTGAAGGATCAGATAATTGTTTGATAGGTCATATCTTGGTAATCTACTGGACAATTGTTCAATGTATTCAGATATTCCTCCTTCTGAATGTGATATTAAACGAGCATCTATAGCAATTCGCATGTTATGATGATAATAGTCGGATGATTGGGTGTCAATGCCATATATTTATGATACTTTGGTTGCCTCTGTGCGTGCATTATCATATAATCTTTTTATCTTGGGAAGGTTTTGATCAATATGAATGATTCAAGACAGATAATAAATAAAATTGATTGGTTAGATAGTCAGCGACGTGATGATCGCAAGATGGTGATTTCATTGCGTGAGCATATTAATGCTTTGCAAAAAGAGAATAAGCAATTAACTGATCGTATGATAGTGATGGAGTTAGAAATTGCTAAAACTAAGGAATTGGCCAGTGCTGTCAGTAAAGTTGATGAGATCATAGAAAAAAGTAGGTCAGATTTCATTTCAAAAATTGATAATCTTGAAGCAGTACGTATCAAAACTGAAGTAGAGATGGATCGACTACGTATAATAGATAGAGACAAAATTAATAAAACTTTATCAAATTTACATGACGAATTTAATGTATTTTATAAAATGCGAGATGAGTTTTTTGATCAAAAAGATAGAGAAGTGCAACTAAACAATGAGATCAGGGATTTGAAGATTGTTGTTGAAAAGGCGTTAAGAGTTATAGATGATAATGAGACTACCATAGTTGCTGTGGAAGAAAGGAGTTTGCAAGATAGTAAACGTATTGGGGATTTTAAAAGCGAAATAGATAATCTGAGACGATTATTAGATGATATTCAACCGAAATTGGAATCAATCCAGGATTCTAGTATTAGAAATCATAATGATATCAATGATTTAATTTCAAGAGAAACTGATAGGAAGTTAGAGCACACTTCATGGATTGAACAGCAAGAAATTATTTTTTCAGAGAGAGAACATTGGTGGGAGGAGTTACAGGATAAATCTAGGGAAATTGAAAGTTTGATTGATAAATCTTCTCAAAGGATGCATGAGTTTGGAGAAACTCATCGTTTAATGCAATCTTCCATGGATAAGCTTGATACTAATTTTAGTGGTATGGACGATAGAATTAGTGATTTTGTTGAGATTCAAAGACATACTTTAGAGCGTTATAAGAATGATTGGAAAGATTTTGTTGTTGACAATGAAAAGAAATGGTCTGATCATGCGTTATATGACGAATCTTGGAATAAAGAGAATGAGCGTGTTTTGAATAAATTCTCTGAACGAACTGCAATTATTGAGGACACAGTGTTCGAAATGCAAGAAATGATCGATCAAATGAGAAATCAAGATCAGCAACGTTTGAAGGAATTGTTTTCAATATTACGAAAGTTTTTGTCTGTATATGATATACCTTTAAAGAAAGTTCCTTAATCGTCTTTGCTTCATTACTCGTTCTTTAGGTTTTTTAAACAATAGGTGAA
>DBHI01000140.1 GCA_002296125.1 Anaerolineales bacterium UBA832
TTAGTTAATTTTTGCAAGTCATTGATGATACCGTTTTGTAGCAATATGATTAAAATCAAAAAGCCCAATATATAAGTGGGCTTTTTGTATGTGTCTGTTAGTTGATATTGTTAATTTATTTTACTTGCAAAAGCTCTACTCATTCCAAACACAAAAGTAGGATAAAGAATGACGCCTCCAACTATCCATACAAAAGGAACGATAGTTTCAGGTAATAAACTGAACAAAAACCCTAGGTTTACTACAAGTATAAGGATTGATGCTCCAATACCAGCTAGGCTTCCCCATGATGGCAAAACATTACCTCCTCGTTCCTGGAGAGAAACTAATAATACCCATACTGGAAACACAAACCATGTTCCGTATGTGATTGCTCCATCCATATCTAGTATTTGTGTTGGAGTGAATGAAGTTCCTGTCCATCCACCTGCTGCAGCATGTGCTGCTGGTGATATAGCTATTGTAGTAGAAATTGTTGTACCAATAATAGCTATGGTTCCAAGTAGTCTAAGTAAAGGATTGTTATCCATATCAAATAACTTCATAGCAAATATTAGTACTGCTACTTGTCCAAAACTATTTGCAAAAGTCACCACTCCATTTAACAATCCCCAATCATTGCTATATCCTTCTGTGTCAGGTCCAATTAGTACAAACCCTATTAGTAGTTGTAATATTGCTGTTGCTACAACCAGTATGGCCATATTTCTACCTAATCTTGCTTCAGATGTAGTTATCATAATTTTTACCTATAAGTATTTTATTAAATCATTATATAACTTTTTGAAATTATAATACTAATTATTATCTCTATATTTTATTTCTTCTATTCAGTGCGAGTTCGCGTAATGGATTTAATTCTCCTATATGAATTGACTCATGTCCTAGGTTTTGAGAAAAATGTTCACTTAGTGAATTACAGACTCCTGCGTATCCAATGTTATCTTTTTTATTGCCAAGAGGGTTTTGTTTTAGTACATCTTGTTGTTGGTTTAGCAATGTAGTTAGATCTTCAAAAGTTGTTTCAATTATTCCTACAAGTCTACTATTTTTTACATGTGTGTCTGTGGGAGTAATGGGATTTGATCCGCCAGCATAGATGGCAATTTCATTAGTATCCATATATTTTTTTAATCCACTATCAACAAGCATACCATCTCTATATGAAGCAATATGACCTATGATCCAATTTATACAGTTACTATTTCCTGGTAATGTGAGAAACATTTCTGTATCAGATAAGCCTTTTACTGCGTTCAACAAAGCTTTTTGGTTGCGATTAAGTATTGTTAAGAATATATCTTGATTTTTCATTTTGAGTTTTTTTGTTTTGATTTTGTCGAATTATTCTGATTTTATCATTATTTGCATATTTATATTTGATTTATTTATTAGGATAACCATGGAATTTCAGATTTTGAATATCGATAGCTTCGGAAAACACTATTGTGGTAGCCACTCACATATTGTTTTATAGATGGATCAGTGTATTCACCAAAGTAAGGAATTATATATTCCCATACTACTTCTCCTGATTTAGTTATCTCAAACAGTCTACCTGATACGGAATCAGTTATATGTGTGTTACCATTACTCAATCTTTGAGATGCTCCTTGGAATGATGAATAGAAGGAAGGTGCTACTGGATCCGTATATTCCCAGTCTATTTTTTTTGTATATGGATTGTATTCTATAATTTTGGAGTAAGCTATAGCTTCATTTTCGCGAAAATTTCCATTATCAAAAATGAGTATATTGCCATTGTGTAATTCCATTGGTGAGTGCTGATGCGACACGATTTCTTTGGGTATGTGTAGAACAACTTTATGAGATTTCTTATTTACTCCAATAATGCCTGAAGTGACACGTAGGCTCATTAATACTATGTCATTACTGGTTAGCCACAGACCATTGATGTATGGCCAGTGGGTGCGTTCAAAATCAGGATGAATTGAAAAATCTTCAATGTTTAAATGTTCCCATGATTTCCATTCCCACACAATTTTTCCATTGCGATCTATTTCTTTAACTACATCTCCATACATTCCTTTGGTTTTATTTATAAGTTTTGTATGTCCTCCATTAATTTTTGATTCTATCTTAGAATTCAGTTTTTCTACGGCACCATATAAAATGTTTCCATTGTTTAACCATTGTGCATCATGATGGTGTGTTAGGTCAGTATGTTGCCATACAATTTCCCCTGACGGTGTTGCTTCTAGGAATATTCCGCCATGCCATATCGCCCATGGAGTATATAGATTAGGGGAGTCGGGGTGGCGACCGTTATAACCAAGATTTCCGTTTTGTAAAATAACGGCGTGTCTACCTGGAGGATAAGGCATCTGCCAAGTGTGTACGACATGACCCTGCATATCTATAAGAAAGACTTTTCCATTGGATGTTGCAGGTGCAAACAGTGTGTATCCACCTGCCGATTGTTTTTCATTGTAACCAATTAGCCCACATCCACGTCTCCGTTGAGTAACTTGATCTAGTTTATGTGATTCAGTTGTGTTCATTTGTAATTAGATATAGATAGATATAGATATTATATAAAAAATATTAGTTTATGTGAATTTGTTTCAACAATTATACTTCTATTTTATTCTTTACTATATAATGATGTAATAAAATTGGAGGATAAAATATGTCAGCGATAATGGTTGTAAAAAACACTTTGAAGGACTACGCTACCTGGAGATCAGTTTTTGACGATAATAGGGAGATGCGAATGGAATATGGTATAAAAGAAAAAGGTATATATCAAACTAAGGAAGATCCTAATGAAGTGATTGTTGTTATGCATATTGATGACGTAACACGTGTACAAGAGTTTATGAAACGTATTGAGGATATGGGAATTATGGATGAGGCAGGTGTGATAGATGTGGTTCGTACACCTTGTATAGATGTTTCTTAGTTTTGATTGCAGCAAAGTGTAGTATTCAAATAAATAAACTTTGTAGGAGCTTATCATGATTCATCCAGTAAAACAAAAATATGTAGGAGTAATAGGTTCAGCTGCGAATGTACCTGAAGATGTATATAATGTAGCTGAAGAGGTTGGACGCCTTATTGCTTTAGCAGGATGTATCACTGTGACAGGTGGTGGCACGGGTATTATGGAAGCTGCTAGTAAAGGTGCACATCAGTCGGGTGGAGTAGTAGTTGGTATTTTACCTGGAGGAGATAGGGAAGGTGCTAATGCATATATTGATGTAGCAATTCCTACTGGAGTTGGATATGCCTTGCGTAATATTACTACTATTAGATCAAGTGATAGTGTAATTATGATTAGAGGATCAAGTGGGACTCTTAATGAGGTAACTCAATCTTATTCTCATGGTAAGCCTTTGATTGTTTTAGAAGGTACTGGAGGAATGGCTGATAAACTGAAGGAATTTTTGCCAATTCCAGGGTATCTTGATGAGAGACGCACTGTGAAAATCACGTTTGTTAGTAAAGCTGACGAAGCTGTTAATAATGCTGTAGAACGTATTGGCACAGTTCCACCACCGGAACTTGGGTTAACTGTTGAGCATATAAGAGATCAATAAATTATTTTAGGTCTATGGTTCCTTCTTGAGTTGAGTCTGGTTTTTCAGTTCTAAACCATTTTGTTGCTTCATGACTGAGCCTATTTATGTTAGTAACTTCGAGTAATGGTTCAATTTTCTTGGTTTCACTGAGTATCTCATCAAGTGTTGCCATTTGCGTATACGAAAAACCTCTAATTTTTAGAGATGATGCTACTGTGGCGCGTTGGAGGCATGTCTGAATTGGATTGCCTTGAATGCGATGATAATGAAAAGTTGCTGCAAAAGTGTCACCAGCACCAACTAGAAATTCAGATTCAATTTGTGGAATCGCGGGAATACTGAATACCTCATCTTGATTAAGATACCATGCTCCATATCTTCCTCTAGTTAATAGGATCTGTAGATCGGGATTAATGGAATTTAGAATATCTAACCCAACGTCTAAGTGGCCATTACCAAGGGATGCCATTTCAGAAGTATTACAGTTCAGGAAATCTATTTTTTCAATAAGAGTAACAATATCATTCATTCTGTACCCAAATTGTCCTTGTGGTGAAAGTATGATTTCACAACTTTGTCTTTGACCATGGTTTGCTACTGAGACTGCATAGTTATGCGATGATGTGCCTATCCAGCACGCGTGAGTATTCCAGAAACTTTTGCTAAGTTGGTCTGATTTAAAGTCATTGGCACAGATGGTATCAATTTCAAGAGAAGTGACTTGTCCATTTGCAGCAAATACCATTTTTAACCATGGTTGTATTCCGTCCAGTTGGTGGAGTTCAAATAAGATACCTAATTTTTTTAGTGGTATAAGAAGATCCATATTTAAATTGTTTCCAATTGGTCCACTAAACAAAATGTCAGCTCCTTGTTTTGCAAGAGCTGCGGATGCATAGATTGCTGTACTTCCTAAAACTACTCTTGGTTCAGTTTCTTGATAAAGGTAGTAGTAGTCTACAGTAGGTACTCCTGTAAATGAAAAGTGCTTCATACAACGCCTCTTATAGAGTGGATTACTATATTATGACACAAGTAAGCTTATTCTTTAGTCATTTGATAGATTTAGTCGTACTTGTTAGTCAATGAGTCGGGGCGGGCGGATTTGAACCGCCGACCCCTGCAACCCCATTGCAGTGCGCTACCGGACTGCGCCACGCCCCGATGTTAGTGATTATACCAGTGGCAAATATCAACGTAAAGTTTTATATAAAATCACCACTTAAGAGTTTGTCTGCTAGCACATCAGGTTTGTGACGATAATTTTCCCATAGTGAGGGGTTCATAGTTATTTCATTAAGTATTTGATCTAAACCTTTATTAACTGGGGCAGATAGACCTAGTGATTCTGCATGACGAAATACGGATCCATTTAGCAATCCAACTTCTGATAACTGCCGTTTTTCAAGTAAGTCTATGTGTAATGAGGGTTTTTTCCCACCTCTCCCTTGTGATACTTTGTCTATTAAAATTTGTCGGTATGTCCATTTTGGAAGGTTTTTAATTGCAAATGCCAAGAGTTTTGAAGGAGTTTTAGGAAGTGGTACTACTGGTATTTGCATACCTTTCATTACATTTAGAACTTCTTCAATAGCTTTGATTTCTAATCTAAATAACCGATCATTCTTTAAGATTTCTAAAGGAGATAGATCACAGATAGCAGAAGATGCGTTACTAATTAGATTGGTCATTAATTTAGTCCATTTCATTGCTTTTGCATTTGGATAAAGGATTGTATGGAATCCCGCAGTTATAAATGAATTAAATATTTTCAATGAGTGATCATTTCCAGCAGCTATTCCCATACCGCGTTCACGGTCAACATTTACTATGCCATTAGGGGATATAGATACTGCTGTAGTAATGGTGGCTGGTATAACGTTTTCTGATCCGAATGCATTAGATAGTAAGGTTTCATTATCAACTCCATTTTGCACACAAATTATTTGAGGTGAATGTAGTTTTGCATCATTGATCATCTCAATAATAGTTGGTGTGTGAAACCCTTTAACTGCTAGCACAATGAAATCTAATTTTTTTGTGTTAGTAATCTCGTTTAGATTAGTAATTATCTGAGGGTTATCTACTTGGGTGGTGAGAGATCCGTTTTGTATTGTAATTCCATTTGTTTTTATTTCTTCGTATTTATTTTTACGAATAAGGAATGTGACGTCTTCACCCGAAACACTTAGTTTTCCACCAATTAACTTCCCTATATTTCCAGCTCCAATAATTAAATAAGATAGAGTCAGAAGATTGTCCTCCTAGTTCTTGGTCTGATACACAAAATGATATAGTATTGATGCAAGTACTGATCCAGATATTGGTCCTATAATGTATACCAACAATTGATGCATATTTCCAGTTATTATTGCTGGGCCGATTGTACGAGCTGGGTTAAGAGATGCTCCAGTAAGAGGTCCTCCGAGCAATATACAAAAAGTAAGTGTAGAACCTATTACTATACCTGCTAAGTTTGAGTTGTTACTATTTATTACAGTATTCATTATAGAATTGACTAAAAAGAATGTAAGTATAGATTCTATGATTATTGCTTGTGTAGATGTTAGAGACGCTGGATTAAATTGAGTTGCACCAAGGCCACTGTCACTTCCTCCTAGGATGAAGCTTAGTAATGCTGAGGCTGTAATTGCTCCCATTATTTGCATGATGATATACATGATTGCATTGGTGATTTTAATATGACCTGTGACCATCAAGCCAATAGTAACTGCTGGATTGATGTGTGTACCGCTATGCTGTCCATAGGTGTAAATGAAACTCATAACTACTAATCCATGAGCTAGAGCAACAACTAATAGAGTCCCTCCTATAGATGCTGCCCCTGCTCCTATAAATACTAGTGCAAATGTTCCGATAAACTCAGCTAGTAGTGGTTTAATGTTCATTGTTTTTCCTTATTCTTTTATGTTGGTTTTATAAGTATTAAAGTAATCATAAAAGTATACTATTTATGAAGGATTTGTTACCTTGAATATAATCTAATGCCGACATTACACGTTTTCCTGGTGGTTGTATTTGCAATAATTTTAGCAATCCTTCTTGAGTTCCCACTAATACACTTTTATCTATTTTGTTAACTTGTCCTATAGGAAGATTGCCTGTAGTAACTTCTGCTTCGATTATCTTTATTCTTTCTTTATTAAAAAGAGTGTATGTTCCTGGCCATGGAGACATTGCTCTAATCTGTTTTTCTAAATAAGATGCAGTTTTATTGAAGTCTAAATGGCCTGAATCTTTCGATAATTTTGGCGCATAAGATACAAGAGTTTCATCTTGAGTAATTGGTTGACTTATTCCTGAAATATAATAGGGTATTGTTTCACATAGAAGATTTGATCCTATATGTGCTAGTTTTTTTGCAAGAGTTCCAGTGGTATCACTGGAGTGAATGTTTATTTTCTGTTGTGACAGGATTGGTCCAGAGTCCATTCCATTATCCATTTGCATAATTGTTACTCCAGTGTAAAAATCATTGTTGATAATCGATGCTGAAATAGGAGATGCTCCTCTGTACTTTGGTAATAATGATGCATGTAGATTTAGACACCCATTATTTGGTATTTTAAGTATTTCATGTTTGAGTATTTGTCCATATGCAGCAACTACGATCAAGTCTGGCTTCCATTTAGTTATCTTATCTATAGAAGAAACAGTATTTATATTTGTTGGAGTTATCGTTGGTATATTGAAGTTAGTAGCAGAAGTCTTGACTTCGCTAGATTTAATGGTTTTCCCTCTTCCTGAAGGGCGGTCAGGTTGAGTTACTACTCCTATAATATTGTATTTAGTATGCAATGCTACTAGGCACTTTTCTGCAAATGATGGTGTTCCAATAAATACTATACGTGTCATAACATGATTGTAACGTGGACAGTTATAAACTACAATCGTTTCTATGAGTAATTTGGATAGAAAATGGATCCTGCATGATGAATGTCCGGAAGGTGTTCGCAACAAATTAGGGCGTTGGCGGGATGAAACCGTTTTACAACAATTGTTTTGGAATAGAAATATAAATAATGAGGCAGATGCAATGAAGTTTGTCTTGCATCAAATTTCTCATGATACTGATCCCTACCTTCTTATTGATATGACTAAGGCTGTAGAGAGAATATTTGACGCAATTGATAACAAGGAGTTGATTGTTATATATGGTGATTATGATGTTGATGGAGTAACAGCTACTACAGTTTTAAAGGAAGGATTGGATATGTATGGAGCTGATAGTCTAATGTTTATTCCCGATCGGAACAGAGAAGGTTATGGTATTCATTCACATGTGATTAAGCAATTTGTTGAACAGGGAGTTAAGCTTATTGTTTCTGTTGATTGTGGAGTAACGGCTATTGATGAGGTTGATTTTGCTAATAAAAGTGGTATTGATACGATTATTACTGATCATCATCAGATTAGTGGTGATATGCCACAAGCCTATGCAATTATTAATCCAAACAGGTCCGATTGTAATTATCCTGACAAAAATTTGGTTGGTGTAGGATTAGCATATAAATTAGTAGAGGCTCTGGTAATTAAGAGGACCCCTTATAAAAATAATGTAGAACTTGATGATTTGTTACAACTAGTTGCGTTAGGCACTGTTGCAGATTTAGGTGTTTTACGTGGTGAAAACAGAGTCATGGTTAATAATGGTTTAAAAAATATCAATAAAAAGCCTAGATTAGGTATAAAGACATTATTAGAGAGTGCTTACAAGAAGGGTGATGTTTCCACAGATACTATAGGTTTTCAATTAGGTCCTCGTATAAATGCTGCTGGTAGGATGGGGGATCCATCTGTGGCATTGAATTTGATGATTTCAGACAACGAGTCAGAGGCAGTTACTATTTCGCAAGTGTTAGAAAAATACAACCGTGATCGTCAGAAAATTACTAGGGAAATGACAAAACAAGCAGTTGATTTGTGTAAATTTGATACTGGAAAACAGGAACCTTATGTGCTTTTGATAGAGAGTCCTGGATTCCATAAAGGATTAGTTGGTTTAATTGCTTCTAGGTTGTGTGAGTATTATTATAGGCCGACAATAATTGGACATAGAGTAGATGGCTTTATTACTGCATCAGCTCGTAGTATAAAAGAGTTCAATATTATTGAATCTTTGGAGCAATGTTCTCATCTCTTCGAACGTTATGGTGGGCATCCATTAGCAGCAGGCTTAACCATGAGTGAAAGCAAATGGGCTTCTTTCGTGTCATTGTTTGAAGAGATTGCAAAAAAGCAATTAGAAGGATTGGATTTGAGACCTGTTTTGCACATTGATTGTGAAGTAAATGGGTTAGATCTTACTAGTAGATTGACCAAACAATTAGAGTTTTTTGAACCGATAGGTAATGGAAATAATAGGCCATTGTTTGTGTGGTATGGTGCTAATGTAGTTACAAAAAAACAAGTAGGACAGGATAAAAGTCATATTAAATTGATGCTTGATGATGGGGCAGGTGTAATCCTAGATGCTATTGGATTTGGATTAGGTTATAAGATAGATGATTTGGGTTCTACAATTGATTTGGTTTTTAGTCTAGAAATTAATGAATGGAATGGCAAAAAGTCTAGGCAGTTGAATTTGCAGGATTTGCGTCCTCACGGTGTATGATAATGAACACTATGACTAAAACAAGGGATACCGCGCTTGTTATCCATCCTATTAGCCAACTTCTTGGATTATATTCAAAAACTATAGTGTGATTTCCAGGGTCTAATTTTATAGCAGGAAATAGATCGTTTGCTGTACCAATTGGTTTGGGAACATTATCTACAGTTGCATGCCATCCAGGATATGCTGATTGAGACAGTATTAATGTTGATGCTTTCTGGTTTTCAGTTTTTATCATTATTTTGTGGTCATTTTTATATTCGATAGATGCTGATCCTGATGTTACTGTTTTGCTATTTAGAGGTACTGTGTCTACCATAAACGCATGTCCAAAAGCAGTTAAATTTTCATATATTTTTACATCTCCAGAGTGTATTAATTTGTAAGGACCAATTACAAGATTATTGAATGTTTTGCTACGATTATCAATTAATGATACAGCAGTTAGGTTGATAGTGTTGTTTAAGCTTTTTATTTCAATTGTATTGATATAGCTCGGTTCGTTTAATTGTAATTGTCCTCCTTCTCTTGCAAATTCTGGTGGTATTGCAAGAGAAATCGTCTTGTTATTATCTAAGGTTAGGTTTACTTGTCCTATTTGATTATTATAACTATCTGATGCTTCCATAATAAGGCCGAATATATTCGCTTGATATTTATATGGAGCATAAATTGTTGTACTTTCAAATGGGGATAGAGTTAGTACATTATTTGTATCATAATATACATTATTTCTCCATATATCTGATAGTTTGTCAGTAATAATCCACTTAGTATTGGTGATATTTAGCAACCAGTTTTCTGGCATATTATCAATTCTCTCTCTCAGTCTACCATCTACAGGTATATTTCCATCAGGCGTGAATTGCGAAAAGAATTGCGCATAGGCACGTGTTGGTAGTATGCCTCCATCATAGCCATCTAGAGATGGTAGTTTCCATGATTGTGATAGGTTTGGTGAGAATACAGATTTGGATTTGGACGCATTAATTGCAATGTTTGTTGATTCTTCAGATAGTGTTTGTGAATATCTGTGTTTTAGGTCTTTTAAGTCACCTGGGTCATATAGTAGTGTGGAATATGAAAATAATCGGGTGGGATTGTTGGTATTTGTTTTGGAGAGCACTGTAGTCATAGGAGGACGGATGCTGTAATATGATTCAGGTGTTGTAAGTTTATTTAGAGGTAACGATCTTGAAGATAATATCAGTTCAAATATTAACAGGGTCATGATGAGGTAGGATTTTGTTTTAATTGGTAATAGAGGTGTTACAGCTATGATTAGGTACAATGTAATTGTTGATAACCAGAATGTAAGGTCAGTTGTGGATGGTGGAGGAAGTGGTCCGGTTTCTCCTGCGGGAGTATAATTAGTCGATGAATAGTATAGTATGATGAGTAGGAATATTGATATTAATGTAATGAATTGGGTACGTGTTGATTTATTAGGTAGTGACTTAATGAATATGTCAAGTCCATAGCCTGTTATTAAGGAACTGCCTATAGACCACAAGACTAACCATCTTGATGGTGCTCTGAAGAGATCGAATCCTGGTATAAATTTTGCTAATAGCCAATATAATGGATTGTATGCTCCAAGTGAAAATAATATACCTATCATCATTATTGATATAGGTGCTAATAGAGAATTGGTGGTTTTTTTGGTGAATTCTGAGTGGATGGCAAGAATTACTAAACATATTCCAATTATTCCAATATAACCTACATATTCTGAGAAGATAGGAGTTGTAAGTGAAGGTAAAAGGACACGTCCTAGTATTTGTGGATTGATTGAAAAGGATAAGGAATCTATAAGATTTAGTCCTTCGTTTCTTAATGAAAGTTGTGATAATTCTAAGGTTGGTAATAACTGGGCAGCTGTCAGCAGGACAGCTATTGTATAGCATGTGGCAATAGATAGAAATATGTAGATGTAAGAATACTTTTTATATGTGCGATTGATTTGTGTGTGTTCCTGAATATATTTTCTAAGTAATGCTGATGACCATATTAGTACACCTATTAACGATATAAAACAAGATTGAGTATGTCCTGATAGTAACTGTACTGCAATTAGTAAAGATAGAATTAATATATATCGTATTAGCTTCTTTCTATTGTCAAGACTGTAAATGAGATAGTAGTTTATTAATAATATCCATGGTAACCATGCCAATCCTTGCAGTTGATTTATTTGCTCAATTTTAGCGGATATGTGTCCTCCAAGAGCAAATGTTATTGCTGATACTATAGCTGAAGCTTGGGTAATTTTTAAACTTCTTATTGCTAGTTTGTACGTTCCTAAGGATGCGATTAATATGTGTAAGACAATCGAGATTTTTGCGGCGTCTGTAACTGAAAATGGAAGAATGATCCAATTAAGAGGATATAGAACACCAGATTGAGGATTTGCTAGAAATGGAGTTCCCATAAATATATATGGGTTCCACAAAGGTATTTCACCATTTAAGAGTGTACGTGATCTATGTTCCCAGTAAGGATATATATAATGGAGTGTGTCTCCCTTTGCTAATATTAGATTTGTAAATACCAATTTCCATAGGAATATAATTGTTATACCAAATATAATAAACAAGGGAGTGTATTTCTTGATATGTGACCATATGTTATGTTTGGTTAGTAAATCCATGATAAATATTTACTGATTTTATTAGGGTATTTTTTTGAAATTATATAATGTGCTCATTTGTGGAAAGGAAGTTTTATTCGTGAAATAAATCCTCTTGCAGGTGAAACTGTAGTGTTTTCTATTGGTGGTGGTTTTTCAAAGAATGGAGCTTTAATACTGAAAAACAGTTTAAAAGCTTGATATAGGATTCGTAATTCTGTTAATAAGACCGCTACCAAGATATTTGGTAAAGAATTGATTAAAGCTTTAGTTGATAAGGGTATTAGGTTCCCCAAATATGTAGTAGTGATTAATTTGTTTTTATCATCATTTAGTATGATTGAAATATTTATGGTTGACTGAGAAATATGAAAGTGAAATTCATAATGACCCTTGCGATCTAGGAATGGTGAGACATGGAATTTTTTATTTGCTATATAGTTGTTGTTGTAGTATGAGAATGATGATTCGGTCAGTATATAGAGGTGAGCTTCTCCAAAAGTATTGTGTACTTCCACTATGGCACTTTTAATTTTAAGATCTTGATTGCATACAAAAAAGAATGTAGCTGGATTAAATGCATACCCCATAAATGATGGGGTTGTTAGCATCATTATCTTATCAGTAGAGAGAATGTTTGTTCCGGAACCTTTCATTTTTGTGATGACCTTTTCGTACAATGATTGATGATTGGAGTCAATATGATCTTTGTCACGAATTGATAGTATTCCCGAACTATTGTATTTGAGTAGTTTTGCAATTCGATTGTAACCTACAATTGTATTCAGTTCAATGAATAGCATGGTGTGTTTGTATGTGAATTTGTGAGGTTTGTTCCCATGCCTAGCATGAATTATTATTCCTTTTGAAATTGAATTATTGTTCATAGATAGTAGAGTTTGAGTTGATTTTGTTTGCAATGAGTTTTCCTGATCTGAATCCATCCTCGTGGAATCCATATCCTAGATATGCACCACAAAATGAAATTCTACTATTTGAATTTAGGATAGATAAGTCAGACATGGTTTCAGACCATGTTTTAGTTAATATTGGGTGGCTATATTTAGTTTTATATAGGGTGGTTTCTGGTTTAGGTTCTATCGGAGGATTAACGGTTATAAAATATTTTGTATAGGACTTTAAGTTTTGCAGCCTGTTTGAATAGTATGTTATATAGGTTTTATTATTCAAATTGTTTTGTTGAGTTGTGATTGCATTCCAGCATGCCCATGATGTTTGATCTTTAGGCATGAATTCTTTATCAGTGTGTAAATATACATCATTGTAACTGTATTTGTGTGATCCTAAAATTGATTTCTTTTCATTTGTCAGATTAGATGCAATTTTCAACGATATGTCTGCGTGTGTAGCCAAAATTACTTGATCAAAATTGTATTTTTTGCCATCATGCGAATGCAATAAAACCCCATTTTCTTGTTCAATTACTTGGGTTATTTTAGTATTCAAAGATATTTTTCCAAGGAATTTACTAACAAAGGCATCTATATAGGTTTTACTACCACCGCAAATAGTATACCAATGTAATCTTTTGAATAAATCTAGCAATCCATGATTTTCAAAAAAAGTTATGTAAGCATTTGCTGGTATTGCATTTGCATCTTCTCGATTACATGACCATATTGCTGATGCTATTGGAACGAAGTAATTTTCAATTGTATCAGTGGGACAACCAACTTTAGATAGATAATCTCTAATAGTGATATTTTGTAGACTAGATTTGTTTTTGTCTTGTTTTAATTTGTTTGTATATTTGTAAATGCTAAGAAGAATTTTTCGGTTGGTTTTATATGAGGGTTGTACTATTGTATTAATTATTGATTTTCTGGTACCTGCATATGATATGTTGTATTTTGGGTTTGTATATGAAAAGGACATGTCTGTTGGTAGTGATTCTACTTGTAGTTCAGCTAAAAATCTGAGGAAGTTTGGATAGTTTTTTTTATTATAAACTATAAATCCAGTATCAATATGTTGGGTCGCTCCATTTTTGTCTTTTACAGAGATTGTATTAGCATGTCCACCTAGTCTAGGTGCACTTTCAAAAATGCTTACATTATTATATTTATACAGATAATATGATGCGGCAATTCCTGATATTCCTGCACCTATGACTGCTATGTTTTGGCGATGTGTCATGATTTTTTGCTAAACAAATAGTGCATAATGTGCCAGTCCTTGCCATCATTGTATTTGAAAAGTTCTGAGCATATTAATAGAAATAAGCGGTATCGATTAATATATCTATTTGATATATTGTGTGGCCAACTTTTACGTAATAGTGATTGTAATTCTGTATTGTTATCATCTAGGCGTTTTAGCCAGGCTTCCAATGTGTAATGATAATTACTGCCAGAAATTGTCCATTGTTGGTTTTGAGATAATGGCTTGCATATATCCTTGTAAAAGCCTGCATAAGGCATCATTCCACCTGTAAAGAAATTTTTTGCCATCCATGAAGACCTTGTATTGTCAAAAAATTGAGGGTACTCTCTATGTGAGAATACTTGTATAAATAATTTTCCGTTTTTAGTAAGCCAAGTATCAATTTTTTTGAATAACAAGCTAGGATTTCTTAGGTGCTCAAACATTTCTATTGACATTATCCTATCAAACTTATCCTGGGGATCAAAATCATTAACATCAGATAATATTACTTTCATATTTGTTAGGTTGAATTCTTTGATTTTTGTACTTATATATTGTTTTTGTTGTTTCGAATTGGTAACAGCGGTAATAAAGGAGTTTTTGAAGTTTTGAGCAATATATAAAGATAAGGCTCCCCACCCTGCACCTAATTCTAGAATTGTGTCTCCATCGTTTATTTCTGTACGGTTAGCGTAAAGTTTAAGTGTGTTCTCATCTGAATTATTGAGTTTTGATGTATCTTGCCAAATAGAACCACTATATTTCATGTGTTTGCTTAGCATTTTTGTAAAGAATTCTGCAGGAACCTCATAGTGTTGTTTATTAGCTTCTAAAGTGTTAATTGCCATAGGTCTATTTGAGCAATATTCACGGAACAATTCTTGTTTTTTATTAATTTGTTCCGGGGTCATTCTTGATACCATAGCATTATATTTGTTAAGACGAGAAATGATTAATTTTCTTAGTATTTTGTCAGAAATGAGTCGATAGTCAATGGGTATGTTGTAGAGCATATCTAAATTTTCCTTAACGAGATTTGGTAGTCATCTATGACTCCTGATAAGAAGGCACCTTCACAATAGCTAAAATAATACAAAAATCTCCGAATGTCGGTTTCTGGAAATCCTAGCTTGTTGATTTTTTCGTAGTTGTTTAGAAAATTATTCTTCCAATGATTTAATGTGGTTGCATAATGATGGCCTATTGAATATTCTTTGTATATTTGGAATCCTGCTGATTTGGCAGCGTCTCTTATGTGTTCAAGTGACAATAATAATCCGCCAGGAAATATATATCTTTGTATGAAATCACAGTTGTTTTTATAGGCATTGTATCGTTCATGTGGAATTGTTATGACTTGTATCTGCAAGGTCCCATCATGATTTAATAGTGATGCACATTTTTGAAAAAAATCTTGGGTGCCTTTGTGTCCTACAGCTTCAAGCATTTCTACAGAAAAAATATGATCAAATTTGCCTTCTATTAATCTGTAGTCAGTAAGTTTTAAATTGATATTACTTGAGAAAGAGGTATTATCAAATAATTTTTTAGCATATTGATATTGCTGTTTCGAAAGTGTTATGGAAGTAATCTCTGTATTATGATCGTATGCTATCTTTTTTGTTAGACTTCCCCAACCACATCCTATTTCCAGTACCTGTTGATTGTTTTTTACTTTGGATGCTTGAATCAAGGAGTTTAGTTTATTGTGTTGCGCATCTTCTAATGTATCGTTGTTTTTAAAAATTCCACATGAGTATGTCATGGTAGGGTCTAGAAATGCCATAAAAAACTCATTACTTAGATCATAGTGATCACTAATATTCTTTTTGGATTGAGATATTGTATTGGTTGACTTGATTTTTTGAATAAATCTAGCATATATTTTTTTGGGTGCGAAATTGCCAATTGACGGACGTTTATTTTTTGGGGTTTTATCAGCAAAAAATTTGAATAGATTAGTTAGGTTTTGATGGTCCCATTTCCCTTGAATATAGGATTCTGCTAATCCTAGATCATATCCTACTAATATGTCCCAGAAAAAAGACCAATCATTTATTGTAATCTGATGGATACTTGTATTTTTTTGATCTATCTTTCCTGGAAATACTATATTTATATCTTCTTTGAGCATCTTATTGATTATTGGTTTTGATAACGCTTTTCCTATCAATCTTATTATTGATTTCATGTTTTATACCTTATATGTCTTTATAGTTAATTGTACTTTTTTTATACTTTAATTTTATATTGGGTGTATATTGACATATATGTTCTTATTATGATTATACTCTGGACATAATGTTATGATAATGTTTTATATGTCTATTAGTATAATATGAGTCATTGCGCAATTGTTATTTTAACTGTTGTAATAAATATTTAATGTGTAAATTGCAATAAAGTGATTAACTTACTTACGGAGTCATAATGAATTATACTCGAGAAGAGATTGTGGTGCTTCTACATAAGGCGTTGAATGAGAAATTAATGGACATGGTTGAAATAATTAGTGCTAAATCCGAGAAAATTAGTGCTAATTTGTATGTTGTTGGTGGATTTGTGCGTGATCTCTTATTAGATAGGCCAAATGTTGATTTTGATCTTGTGATTGAAGGTGAATCTCTTGATGCTGCCCCAGAAATTGCTGAAATTATGAGGAAGGAATTTGGAGGGCGTATTATCTTACATAGGCGGTTTGGTACGGCAAAATGGATTCTGCCTAGTAAATTGGCAAATGAATTAGGATTAGATATATTAGATTTTGCTGCTACTAGGAGCGAGTTTTATGAGGAGCCAACTAAATTGCCAGTTGTGCAATCTGATAATATCGGTAGGGACTTGTATCGACGAGATTTTACTATAAATACTATTGCTATTAGTTTATCGAAATCAAACTTTGGGGAAATAATTGATCTATGGAATGGTGTGTATGATTTGAATAATAAGAGATTAGATGTACTACATGGAAAAAGCTTTGATGATGATCCAACACGAATATTAAGGGCAGTCAGGTTAGAAGAACGACTTGGTTTTAATATTTCAGATCGGGTACTAGTCATGATTGAGGAATCCTTAGGGCTGCTGGAAAAAGTTACTGCTGATAGGATTAGGCATGAGATTGAGAAAATATTGTCTGAAGATTGTCCTGAAAACATTTTAGCGAGACTATGTGTTCTTGGAATAGGTAAAGCTATATGTGATGAACTGGATTGTAAGAATGATAGGTGGTTAATGGAAAAATTTGCATTGGTTAGATCATTTGATTTTGTTAACAACATTTCATCAGTATACTTTGGTTTATGGCTATATGATCTGTCGGAAGAAGAAATTGGTGCTGTAAGTCATAGGCTTAATCTTGCATCGAGCTTGAAGAAAAGTTTGATACAAGTATGTCGTACAAAAAGCCATCTTAATGTATTAGCTAATGATATTAATCCAAGTGTAATTGTAGAAATTCTTGATGGTATTACTGAGGTTGCTATGCAAATACTGTTGATTTCTACTAATGATGCTGTAGTTATGGAAAATATTTTCCAATACTATAACAAATTTCGTTTTGTTAAACCTACTTTAAATGGAGATACGTTAATTGAAATGGGTTTGGATTCTGGACCGGATGTCGGAAGAATCCTTGCTAAACTTAGAGCAGCGTGGTTGGATGGTGATATATATGATTTAGAGTCTGAAAAAAAATTAGCCATGAAATTAGTTGGTGACAATTAAATGGTGTTTTAATATATAAAGCAGTGTGATCTGTGAGTGTTGTTGTTTGACAACTTGTACTATTTTGTTATAATAATTTTGTGATACATAAAATTGTCAGTGAATTTTGCATGTGTATAGAGCGGGGGATTTGACCTGCCGCTCGCTGTTTGTTCTATAACTGATAATTAGCAGCACAATTGTGCTGAGTCATGTGAAAGAGGGAGCGGGCTACAAGGAAGAGCCCGTTTTTTTGTTTAATATGACTTTTTTATTAGTAAATATAAGTTGTAGGTTAATAACAGTTGGTTAAATGATAAGAGGATAATATGAGTATTGAACATGATGTAAATAAAGAGGTTGATTGTAGTGGGATGTTATGTCCTATGCCTATCGTTTTGACTACTAAGGCTATAAAGGAAGTTGATATAGGAGAAGTCATAAAGGTAATATCAACTGATGCAGGATCTCCGCCAGATATGAAAGCATGGGCAAGGCAAACTGGTCATGAATTGTTAGAGTATGTGAATGATGAAACAGTATTTACTTTTTATATCCGCAGGGCAAATTAGTTTTGGAGGTTAATATGGGAACATCAAATGTAGAAACAAAACGACTAGCATTAATAGCTAGTAAGGGAACTTTGGATTGGGCCTATCCGCCATTTATATTAGCTACAGCTGCTGGTGCTATGGGTTGGGAAGTGGGAGTATTTTTCACTTTTTACGGATTAACATTACTTAAAGAAGATATTGAACCTGCTGTAACTCCTATGGGAAATCCATCTATGCCAATGAAAATGCCGTTTGGTCCTGAAGGATTTCAAAATATTGATTGGCCTATTCCTCAGCTTGCTATGAATATACCAGGTTTTAATAGTGTTGCTACTGGTTTGATGAAACAAACTTTTAAGAACAAAGGTGTAGCAACAGTAGGTGAGTTGCGTGACATGGCTGTTGATTTGAATGTGTCTTTAATTGGATGTCAAATGACAATGGACGTATTTGGATTTGAGAAGGAGGACTTTATAGATGCTTGTGAGATTGGAGGAGCAGCTACATTTTTAGAGTACGCATCTGAAGCCGACGTGTCGTTATTTGTATAGATTTTATTGTAAAAAAATATTAATAATTTGAGGTTAATGTGTATAGATCGATATTGTTGTGGTGTATGTGTATTTAGCGAGAGCACTAATGCTACATAAGATGAATAATAATGAGCAGTGTTTCTCGCATAAAAATGATATTGAAGGATTAGGATGTTAACATGCGTTCTAATGAATGTGTATTTTGGAAAGCAAATTAAAAGGAGATTTCTATGTCTTTACAACTTGGTGATATTGCACCAGATTTTACGGCTGATAGTACTGAAGGTGAAATTAGATTTCATGAATATTTGGGTGATAGTTGGGGTGTTCTGTTTTCTCATCCTGCTGATTTCACCCCTGTATGTACTACAGAACTCGGCGCAGCAGCTAATTTAGCTAATGAATTTGAAACTAGGAATGTTAAGGTTGCTGCTGTCAGTGTAGATCCACTTGAGTCTCATGTTGAATGGGTCAATGATATTAATGAGACTCAGAATACAGTAGTAAACTATCCAATGATAGCTGATCCTGATTTTAAAGTTGCTAATTTGTATGGTATGGTTCATCCAAACTCGGATGATAAGATGACAGTTAGATCAGTTTTTGTGATAGGGCCTGATAAGGCGATCAAGCTTATGATTACATATCCAGCATCAACTGGTAGGGATTTCGATGAGATTTTAAGGGTTATTGATTCTTTGCAATTAACCTCTAATCATAGTTTGGCTACTCCGGCCAATTGGAAGCAGGGAGAAGATGTTATTATTGTGCCATCTGTTTCGGATGAAGAGGCGTTAGAAAGATTCCCCGATCATGTTAGAGTAAAGCCTTATCTAAGAGTAACTGCTCAGCCAGACAAATAGTTTGTGTTGAAGTTTGTTGAAAATAGGGTTGCGTAAGCAACCCTATTTTTGTTATAGTTAGAAATCGTTATATTAGAGTAATATTATGAACACTAGATTATTGATTTTGATGACCATTTTAGTTGTTTCAATTAGTGCCTGCTCTTTCAGTAGTAGTTCTAATCAATCTAAACACCATAGTCATGTTGATCATATCCACACTGATGATCATATGATGACATCTGATCATGATGGTAGTGTTGTAAAACATGATAATTTAGAGATTTCAGGTGCGTGGGCTCGACCAGGTTTTGAGGGTGGTAATTCTGCAGTGTATATGAAAATAACTAATTCCGATGTTGAATCTGAGTATTTAATTTCAGCCAACTCTAGTAGGTGTAGATTAGTAGAAATACATGAAATTATTATTGATGGGGATATTATGAGAATGTCACCAGTTGGAGCTAATATGTTGATTCCTGCAGGTGATGAGATTGTGTTTGAACCAGGTGGGTATCATTTGATGATGATTGATTTGGAGTCGGATATGATATTTGGTGATAAGTTTGATTTAGAATTGAAGTTTAGAAATTCTGAAGATGTTATTGTAAGTGTGTCTGTGCCTGAAAATATGGTTGAGTAAATATTTGTTGATTGAATTATGAAATATTTAATAACATATAATGATTCATATATTAAGAAATATATTAATGGATGTTTAATAGTAATATTATTGATTAGTATAAGTGGATGTGATATTTTTACATTTGAAAAGTATGATTTCAAAGGAATGGTATTTGATGAGCCAAAATTGGCTCCCGAATTTACTTTGTATGATCAATATGGTGAGTTGCTATCATTGAGTGACTTGCAAGGTAAAGTTGTCCTTTTGTTTTTTGGGTTTACCCATTGTCCTGATGCATGCCCATTGACGTTAAGTACATGGAAAATTGTTCGAGAATTATTAGCTGACAAAGCTGATGATGTGGTTTTTTTAATGGTTACTGTTGATCCTGAAAGAGATACTGGTGCAATTTTGAAGAAGCATCTTTCGTTATTTGATGAAGAATTTATCGGTCTCTATGGTTCTGTTGATGATGTAAAAAGTGTAGCAAGGGACTATAATATTTACATTGAGAAAGTAAATTTTGAATCTGGCACAGGTCATATGATTAATCATAGTACTTTAAGTTATGTGATAGATAGAGAGGGATATTTGGTTTTAGCACATCGGTCTTATGAAGTTGATCCGGAAGATATATATAGAGATGTGGAGGCTATACTTGATCGAAATCCAATACTATTTGGAGATGATGGCAATTTTATGATTTTATGTGAGCAAGGGTGTGCAGTGAATTTGCCGGGGGTAAATAATGAACAGTAAATTCCATTATGTTTTATTAATTACGTTGTGCTTTTTGATTGTTGGCTGTTCGAATGGGATTACAGATTTTGAGAAATCTAATGAATCTTCTCAGGTTCAAGAAATTTATGCTACTAATCCTGAATCTGTTGTAATAGGTAATGGACAGTTACAATTTGTAGAATTTTTTTCATTTTATTGAGGTACCTGCCAATCTATGGCGCCTATCGTGCATAGGCTAGAAAAGGATTATTCAGATGATATTGAATTTATTTATTTGGATGTACTTGATTCTACTACTAATATACTAAAGGATTCTCTTGGGTACAGATCATATCCATCATTTTTCCTGTTGGATAGAGACGGGAATGTGATTGAGAGTTGGGTTGGTAAAGTGGATGGTGCTGACTTTATGAAAGTATTTGATGATGTTTTGGTGAATAACTAAATTTTTAGTATCTTATTTATTGATATATCTTTTTGTATCTGTGTAGTTTTGTATATTCACTATGTTCTATAGTTACGAATAACAATTTATTATTCGTAACTGTCCCAGATATTTTCTGAAATGTTTTGTCTTTTGTTTTCATATCTAGCCATCATAAATAGAGTGTCTGATAATCGATTTAGGTAAGATATAACTAGACTGCTAATTTTAGATTCATGAGATAGGGTAATTACATCTCGTTCTGCGCGTCTGCAGATTGCTCGTGCCATGTGAAGTCTAGCTGCGGTTTTGGATCCTCCAGGATGTGTAAAGTTTGTAAGAGGGCCAACTTCTTTGTATATATTTTCAATGAGGTTGTTTAGTTCAGACACATGTTTTTTTTCTATTTGTGGTAGTCTGTTTGTATCATTGCTGGAGTTGTGTCTATCTAAATCAGAGCCTAAATGGAACAGAGTATTTTGAATTTTGGTTAAGGATTGTATTATATCTTCTGGTAGTTCATCAGATGCTAGTACTAGTCCTATAGCAGAGTTTAATTCGTCTATACTTCCAAATGCTTGAATTAATGGTGCATTTTTGTTGATGCGTATTCCTTGTATCGTTGATGTTGTACCATCGTCTCCGGTGTGAGTATCTGGTTTTGTGATTTTAGGCATAATATTTGCTCATTGTTTGTGCTTTGTTATTGATTGTCTACAGAGATGAATGGTAATTTGTGTCTGGGATCTATTGAGACATGTATTTTTGTTTCATATGCTTCACTTAGGTTAGAAGATGTGCATACATCATGTGGTGTACCGGTTGCAATAATTTGACCTTTGGAGATAATGGCAATTGAATCAGCTGATCTTATTGCTTGATTTATGTCATGCATAGTTAATAATACAGCTATATTGTTTTTTGATGCAAGATCCTGTAATGCTTTAATGATTACAGTTTGATACTTTATGTCAAGATGTGCAGTTGGTTCATCCAATAAAAGTATTTTTGGTTCTTGCGCAAGTGCACGAGCAATTACTACTCTTTGTATTTCTCCTCCTGATAAGTTGTTAACAGTTTGATTTCTTATAGAGTATAGATTGATCTCAGATAAAAGAGAATCAACAATCATATTGTCATGTTCAGTTTCTTCTTTGAGAAAATTCAAGTAAGGCGTTCGTCCTAACATAACAATGTCACGTACTGTAAAATGATCAGGTAGTAGAGATTTTTGTGGTACCACAGATATTATTTGAGCTCTATTTCTATTAGATAGACTTAGGATATCATGGTTGTCAAATGTTATACTCCCTTTACTTAGTGGTAGTACACCAGTTATTGCCCTAATAAGTGTTGATTTTCCAGCACCATTTGGTCCAAGAAGAGCAAGCAATTTTGATCTTCTTATTTCAAGATTTATATTAGAAATGATAGGAGCGTTCTGTTTATATTTTGCTGTGACATTTGATATTTGTAGTGATTGTGTGTTCATTTTACGGATTTTTTAAGTTTACGTAATAGAAATATAAAAAAAGGTGTTCCTGACAATGCAGTAATGATTCCTACTGGAAGTTCTTGTGGAGACATTATGTTTCTGGCTATTAAATCTGATAAAACAAGGAATGATGCTCCACCAAACATACAGAATACAATTAGTTTTCTATAATCTGAACCTATTATTGTTCTGAGGATGTGTGGTACTATGAGTCCTACAAATCCAATTAATCCACCAAAGGATACAGCTGCTGCTGTCATCAGAGTAGCAGCACTTATTAATATTATTTTCAATTTTTCAACATTTATACCAAGTTGATGTGCCTGTTCTTCTCCTAATTGAAAAACATTTAATGCATATGCATTGAAGTATATTAAAAGTATGCCTAGCATTACATAAGGGAACATTATTTTAACTGGTGTCCATCCTCCACCTAAATATGCACCCAACATCCAATTGAATGCTTTTTGTAGTCCATCAGGATGTCTTAGCATTATTAGGGTAGTAGAAGCAGTTGCAAATGATCCAATAGCTATACCTGACAGTAACATGGTAGTAACTGGTGTAGTATTATTGATTCTGGCAGAAAGAACCACAATAGAGGTGGTTATGATTCCTCCTATGAAGGCAGCAATTGTTATGGTACTTAAACCAAGAGGATTGTCAATTAGATTCATATTGATTGCAATTGTTGCGCCTAATCCTGCACCCGATGCTACACCTACTAGATATGGATCAGCTAGTGGGTTACGAAAAAGACCTTGATAGGTTGCTCCTGCAGTGGCAAGAGAAGCTCCTGTGAGTGCCATTAATACTACTCTTGGCATTCTAATATCAAATAATATAGTGGCGAATTTGGAAGGACTATTGTTAACATTTTCTATTAAAAGTAGCCTTTCTAAAAATAATTCCAGTATTATTTTAGGTGGAATCTTAACTGATCCTATGGCTATTGCTAGAATCAGTATTCCGCATAAAAGTATTATTAGTGTTATGGCAACGCCTAATGATCTTTTTGCCATATAGTCCCTTATTTATTTACTTTATTTATAATATTAGATATTGTTTCTAATCCTTCTATAACTCTTGGTCCTGGTCTGCTAACTAGATCATCATCGAATTCATATATTTGTTTAGTTTTTACCGCTGAAAGTGATTCCCATCCGGATCTATTTGTAACCGTTGAAATATTTTGTCCTCCATACTTACTTGAACCTAGAATAATAATGTCTGGATCCAAATCAATTAACTGTTCAAGGCTAATTTGCCAGTAGGGGTCATCACTATTAGCACCAATATTTTGACCACCAGCTGATGTAATTATTGTATCAATAAACGATCCTGATCCAGGCGTCCAAGGTTTTGATGGTTCAGTCGCGTCAATTTCATAAAAAATCGATACGGATTGTCTGTCTACTTGGGTTTCTATTGCTTTTACTCGTGATTTCATGTTTTCAATTAGTGCGATTGCATTTTCTATATTTCCTGTGAGTATTCCAATGTTAGAGATGTCATTGTATATATCATCTAGGTTTGAGGCATTACTTGATGTATATACTATAAAACCTAGATTTTCAAGCGTTTTAACGTCTTCTGGATTTGTAATTCCTGCTGCTAGTATTAGGTCAGGTTCTAAATTTACAATAATTTCACTATTTACTTGTGGATATAAGCTGCCTATGCTTTCAACATTTAATGCTTCAGGTGGATAATCAGAGTATTCATCCCTACCAATTAGATTTTCATCTGCGCCTATTGCAAATATTATTTCTGTATTTGATGCTGCTAGACTAATTATTTGTTTGGCAGGAATGTTGGTTGTAATTTCTCTTCCGAGACTATCTGATAGAGTAACAGTTTTTTGGACATTATTATTGCTGTTACTTGTGTTATCAATATTTTGACATCCAATAATTATAAGCATTAATACAGTAATAATAACTGTTTTAAGTACTAGAAACTTGTTTCTACATAGTATTTTATTGATTTGCATAAAAAAATTACCCTCCTGATTGATCGCTGTTAAGGGTAATTTGTAAATAGTTAGTTTTCATATACTCCCTTATCCGCGAGGTTTATATTGTTTATATTTAGGTATTTGACCTGGCTTTATAGATTAATATCTATATTACAGTTGCGGGACAGCGCCGGACTTGCACCGGCTTCAACATTATGCTTGCTCTTCCGTGAGACTAAGCACCTAAATATTTTATGTATTTTGTTGTTAGTTATTTATTTTACACTATGATTTAGGGATTGCAAAGAATAATTTATCATAACATTTCCTTTGAAGATCTTTGTAGATGTTCCAAGAATTCATCTCTAGTATTTTTGTTGTTTAGGAAGGTGCGCCTCATGGCGCTTGTTATCATTCGGGAGTTTGTCTTTTTTACGCCCCGCATCATACTACATAGGTGTAAACCTTCTACTACTACAGCTACACCTTGTGGATCCAATGATTCTTCTAAGAAATCAGCTATTTGTATAGTAAGTCTTTCTTGAAGTTGCAATCTGTGTGAAAACATGTCTACAATGCGTGGAATTTTACTAAGACCTATTACCTGACCATTTGGTATGTATGCCACATGTGCTCTTCCAAAAAATGGTAACATATGATGTTCACACATACTTGAATATTCAATATCTTTAACGATTACCATTTCGTCATATGTTACTTCAAAGAGGGCATCATTAATAAGTGCTTTAGGGTCAGTTCGATATCCATCAAATACTTCATTATACATTCTTGCTATGCGGTCAGGAGTACCTTGAAGGCCTGATCGATTAGTATCTTCACCAATACTTTTTAATATTGAATGTACGGATTGAATGATGTCGGATTTGTTTATTTCTCCATCAAGCAGTTTAGCGACAGAATTAAGATTATTTTTGTTTTTTGATTTATTCATAATATTGTTTATTCCTATGTTAATTGAATTATATCATCGTGAATTTTAATGCAATTTGTGTTTCCAAGTAAATTGGAAATCTCTAGTAAGGTTTGTTTAGTGTCAGGATGGATATAGTTTGGTGCTATGTCTGCTAGGCAGATTGCTACGAAATCTCTTTCTAAGATTTCACTGTTAGGGATTCGGTTTTTGCCAATTTGGATTATTTCATGATTAAATAGCATTATATCTATGTCAATGGTCCTAGAAGAATAAGAATCTGATGTAGATTTTTGCCTCCCCAGTGAAGTTTCAATTTTGTGAATACATTCAAATTTTAATTGATGTGCAGAAAGAGGTGTAGTTAACATAATTGCGGCGTTTAAGTAGTTATTTTGATCTCTGTTTCTCAATGGTCTTGTTTCCATTACTTTTGATATTGCTTTAATGGTGCCATATTCACTAAGTTTTTTAATTGCCTTAACTAGATTTGTTTTTGGTTTTATATTTGAACCTAATGATAAATAGGCGTTATTTTGCATCAATGGATGATCTATTCCTTTCAATTGTAATCCCAACTGATCTTGCAAATCTTAACGCAGATGGTTTTTGGACATTTATTATGCATCGTACAACTTTTTCATTGCTCAGACATATTTTTGATATTTCAGATGCCATTTTTTCGACAAGAAAGAATTGTGAATTTTCTACTAAATTGATTACATTTTTTGTGATGGTACGATAGTTTGCTGCATCGTTAATTTCATCAGTTTCTCCTGCTTTTTTAGTGTTTACGAAGAGAGTTATATTTATGAGCACATCTTGTAGATTGGTTCTTTCCTCTGGATTGATGCCAATGATTGTGCGCAGGTGTAGATCGGTGATGTTGATTCTATCAAGTATATCAGTGTTATTATTTGCCATATCTTTCTCCTCCATCCACTGTGATATATTCTCCAGTGATGTAATCTGATTCAATTAGGAAACTTACCGCTTTTGAAACATCTTCCGGTTTACCCCATCTCTTTAACAATGTTCGGGAGGCAATTTTATCTTTTGTTTCTTGTGAATAGTCATTTGGGGCAAGTACAGGACCAGGAGCAACTGCATTTACTCTAACATGTGGTGCTAGATCTACTGCAAGTTGTCGAGTCATACCCATTAGAGCTGATTTGCCTACTGCATGAGCTGCGTAGCCACTACGGGGTATCCAGGCCATTATGTCAACAATGTTTATTATATTTCCTGAACCAGTTGAGAGCATATGTTTAGATGCTTCATTTGCACAATTAAATGCACCTTTAATTAGTGTGTTAGTTACTTCGTCCCAGTTATGTGTTGTATTCAAGGGTAGGGGAGTTTTTTTGAAGATTGATGCTGAATTTATTAGTATTTGTACTGGTCCAAGCTCATTTTGTGATTTAGTAAACATGTTAATTACTGCATTGGTATTAGATACATCAGCTTGTATAGCCATTGCTTTAACATTGTATTTGTTAGCTTCTGTTACTGTTTGTTCAGCCATATTCTCTGAATTGTGGTAGTTGATGATTACATTGGCACCTTTTGATGCTAGTTCTAATGTAATTGCTCGTCCTATCCTATGAGCTCCACCAGTAATTAGAGCTGTTTTACCATTAATGTTCATTGTGTTTATTGATAAGTGACCATATTCTTTCAGGTGATAGGGGTAATTCTCTGGCACGTATTCCAATTGCATCAAATACTGCATTAGATATAGCTGGTGCTACACCATTCATTGGTATTTCTGCGACTGCTTTTGCTCCGTATGGTCCGTTTGGTTCGTAGCTAGGAACTAGAATAGATATTATTTCAGGTATTTCGTCAGCTTGGTATATGCGATAGTCTCCAAAGCGAGTGACTAATAAATTACCATTTTTGTCATATGGCATTTCCTCCGAAATAGCATATCCGAGTGCTTGGGCAACTCCACCATCTATTTGACCTTCTGATGTTATAGGATTTATTGCTGTACCACAATCTACTGCCATTACTAGTTTTATTACATCTATTTGTCCTGTTTCAATATCTACTTCTACTTCCGCATACTGTACTGCAAATGGTGGCGGTGAGTAAGGTGACATATGTGATGCTGTTGCCATAATTTGTTGTTGATCTTGTGTATGTAAGCTATGAAGAGCTATTTCGGATAAACTAATGCTTTGCCCATTAGAGGCATATACATGTTTGTCTTGGATTGTCATATTCTTGATAGAAGTATTAAGCATTAAGGAGGCTCTATTGAATATCTGATTTCGTATTTCTACTGCTGCCTTGTGAACTGCACCACCTGATATAAATGTTGTGCTTGAAGCATATGCTCCTGTATCAAATGGTGTGAAGTCTGTATCAGATGAGTATACTAATATGTCAGTTAACGGAACCCCCAAAGTTTCCGCTGCTATTTGTGCTAATACTGTGTCGGAACCTGTTCCTAAATCAGTAGCTCCTACTAGTACATTGAAACTTCCATCGTCATTAATTTTAATACTAGCAGCTCCCATATCTAGGCCAGGAATTGCAGTGCCGTGCATACATATTGCCATTCCTAGTCCTCGGCGAATATATGGCTTAGAACTACTGTATTTCCAGTTTGGATCATTTTTTCGGTACCATTTTATAGCATTTTCGCCTTCTGATAAACATTCTAATAGAGAAGAAGATGTGACTATTTGTGGTTCAGCTCCTTCTTCTATTTCTTCTCCTTCTCCTATTGCTGCAGTAATAGGTATAGCGTCACCTTTTCTTACAACATTTTTCATGCGAAATTCTTTTGTGTCTATGTTCATTTCTGATGCTATTTCATCCATCAGGCATTCTAAGGCAAACTCTGCTTGAGGTGCTCCATATCCTCTGTATGCTCCAGGAGTAGGAATGTTTGTATATACTATTTCTCCTAAGAATCTCATGTTTGGGCATCTGTATGTAGCAAGCCCACGCATTCCAGATACGCTACATACAGTAAGTCCATGAGTTCCGTAGGCTCCAGTATTTTCTATGATATGCAAATCCAAGGCATTTAATGTTCCATCATCCATAACTCCAGCAGTATAAGTTAGAATCTGTGGATGTCTTGAACGTGAGCTTGTAAACTCTAGTTCCCTAGAATATTCAAAGCGGACTGGTCTACCTGTAGCAATGGTGAGGTGTGCACATAGGTCTTCTATTAGCATTTCTTGTTTACCACCAAACCCTCCACCTAATCTGGGTTTGATTACTCTAATTCTCTTAATAGGTAGATCTAGTAGTGGTGCTACCATACGTCTTACGTGGAACGGTACTTGAGTGCTACTTCTAATAACAAGTCTATCTTCTTCATCCCAATAGGTTACAGCAACGTGAGGTTCAATACTGGCTTGCTGTACCTGGTGCACTTTGTAAGTGCGTTTATAAATTTTATCAGAATCTTTTAGACCTTTATTAATATTTCCTACTCCAGCTTTTATTTCTGCAGCAAGATTTCTTTCTGCTGATGCTATTCCTTTTGCGTCATCTTCATCATGTATTATGGGTGATCCTAACTTAAGAGCTTCTTCAGGATCAAATATGGAAGGTAATATCTCGTAATCTACATGTATATGCTTTAGTGCTTCAAGCGCAATTTCATATGTTTCCGCTGCTACTACTGCTACTCTGTCTCCTACATGTCTGACTTTTGAATCTAAAGAAACTTGATCCCATGGAGGTGGGTTTGGATATGATTGTCCTCCACTAGCGTATATTACTCTTGGTACATCTTTATGGGTTAATATTGCATGAACACCAGGTATTTTGAGAGCCTTACTGGTATCTATGTTCTTAATTAGTGCATGCGCATGTGGACTCGTTAACATAGTGGCATGTAGCATGTTCGGAAATTCAATGTCGTCAGTGAATACTGGGCGTCCTTTGGCTAATCTGATAGCATCTATTTTTGGTTCTGGATGTCCGACTACATCAGTAGTTTGGGTTGTTTTAATTTTAGACATATCAACACGAGTTTTAGTAATTGTATCTCTTGATATGTCAGGATTATTAGAGTAATCAGGTTCGTTAGGAGTTTGGTTTTTAGATGTTTCCAATGGAATTGTCTGATAATTTTCATTTATTGGTTCAATATCTTCACCTCGCATAATTTTTGCGGCCCTTAGTACTGCTTGTATGGGTTTTACATATGCGGTACATCTGCATAGTACAGATCCTAGAGCATCTTTTACTTGATTTTCTGTAGGAGTATCATTTTTTCTGATAAGTTCTTTAGCTGCCAGTATCATTGCTGGCGTACAATATCCGCACTGTATTGCTCCTGTATCAATGAATGCTTCTTGGATAGGATGTAATTTATGTCTTTCAGTAATTGATTCTAGTGTTTCTATCTGATGTCCATCAACTTGCGCTGCTAATAATATGCAGCTTGGTGTTAGTTTCCCATTCAGTAAGACAGAACAAGATCCGCATTCACCAGTTTCACATCCATGTTTTACACTCCAATATCTGTTTTGTCTAAGGAAATTAAGCAACGACTCACTAGGTTCGCAATTTAGGAGCTCTTGTTTACCGTTAAGTTTCAGATTGATTTGCATATTGTTTCTTTACCTGATTTATTGCTCGTTCGGTTAATATAGAGGCCATTTCTACTCTGTAATCTGAACTACCGCGGTAATCTTCATGATTTGTATTGGCTGACTTAGTAACTGCATTCTTTATTATTATATCAATATTAGGCAAAGATAAACTATCCTTTTCTATGATTGCTGATTCTATGATGGGTAATCTTACAGGCATTTCATCTATGCCTGCAATTGAGACACGAGCGTCTATTATATGGTTATCATGTACATCTATACCAATTGCACTGCATATGATTGATTTATCAAGAGGAGTGCGAGATATCCTTTCAAAGGCTGTAATAGTATTTTTAATAGGTATTAGTATTTTGATTAATATGGAGTTGTTATCCTGATCTTCATAGATTAATGGTAGTGTTTTTTCTTTGCTTGGATGAAAATAAGGTATTGCATTAAGTGACATTAGAATCAAGCATATTTCAGGGGCACTAAATTTTGATAATAATGTTCCATTTATACTTGCTATATTGCGAATACCATAGGGTGCTACCAATTTGGCAGCTTTTGATACTATTCCATCAGAATACGTTCTTAATATTTCGGAATCTATTAGATCTTGAATAGTAGTCAATGATCCAATAATAATATTGTTATCATCTGTTGAGATATATCTCAAATTTGTTTCACTCATATCTATTACGGAATTGACATTAATATCAGTTAGTGGAGTAGGATATGTTCCATGAAGCAGTATATGGCTTTTATTCTTATTGCGTAGCAAAAGTTCTGATAATTCATTAATATCTTTAGGTTTGTGGAATTCAGTTATCTTCATAGTATTAATAGTTCATTAGTCTATATATAATTCTAGCATGTTTATGAATTTGCCAGTATGGTTTTAGCTGCATTTCTTCCAGGATAGCCTGATACACCTCCGCCAGGGTGAGATCCTGAACCGCATATAAATAGTCCTTTGATTGGAGTTTTATAATCTCCATATCCTATTGTAGGTCGCATGAAAAACAACTGATGAGGAGTTAGCTCTCCATGAAAAATATTACCTTGAGTCATCCCTATTTTTCGTTCTATGTCTAATGGTGTGAGAGTTTGTTTGTGTAATATTATATTCCTAATATTAGGTACATATTTTTCTAATGTCGATATGACATTTTCAGTTAATTTATTTTTTTCTGTAACTCCCCATCCGTTTTTGAGGTAATATGGAGCGTACTGGACAAATATTGACATAACATGTTTGTTGGGGGGGGATATACTTGAATCTAATGTTGATGGTATAAGAACATCTAAATAAGGTTCACTTGATATGTAGCCATTTTTTGCTTCGTCATATGCATTTTCTAGATAATCAACAGATGGGCTAATTGAAATTGCTCCCTTTAAGTGCTGTCCATTATGTGGAAGGCATTTAAAGGTCGGGAGTGAGTCTAGTGATAGATTTATCTTTCCAGAAGATCCTTGTATTTTATATGATTTTATATTGTTAAGGAAATCGTGTGGTAGATGTGATTTGTCAATAAGATTTAGGAACGTATGATGGGGATCTAAACTTGAAGCTATTTGCTTAGCTTCGATTTTTTTACCATCAGATAATGTGATGCTTTTTGCAATATTTTGCTCGCAATTTATTCGTACTACTTTGCTTGAGTAATATAGTTTTGTCCCATATTTGACTGCAGTTCGTTCTATAGCGTCACTGATTGCTCCCATTCCTCCTTTTGGAATACCCCATGTACGATATTTGCCATCTAATTCTCCCATGTAATGGTGTAGCATAATATATGCTGTACCAGGAGATCGTGGTCCTAAAAATGTTCCAATTATCCCGCTCGATGCAAGAGTTCCTTTAAGAGGTTCAGATTCAAACCATTCATCTAGAAAACTTGATGCGCTCATTGTCATTAATTTTAACAAAGTATAAAAATCGTCTTGTCCCAGACTATATGCATGTTTACTGAGTCTTAATAGTTTAGCTAAATTACTTATTTTCATTTTCCAGGGATTTGGAGGTATCATACTGAGGATTGGCTTGATTGCTTCAGCCATTCTTGACATCATTAGTAGGAATTTTGGATAATTAGATGCATCGTGCTGAGAGTATTTAGAGATTTCTATAGAAGTTTGATGTGGATCATCTGTACGTAGAAGGTATTTGTTGTCATTTAGTGGAGTAAATGTTGATTTTAAAGGTAATATTTCCAAGCCATTTTTATTTAAATTGAGTTCGTTAATAATTTGTGGACTAAGTAAACTGACAGCATATGAAAAGACTGAATATTTAAAACCTTTGAATACTTCTGATGTGACAGCAGCGCCACCTGGGAATGGATTTTGTTCTATTATTACGACATTTTTCCCAGCTTGAGCTAGGTATGCAGCAGTTATTAAGCCGTTATGTCCTGCTCCTATGATTGCTACGTCATATATCATGATCTAATAATTATAGGTAAGTTTGTTTTTGAAGAGTCAATCTGTTTATTATTGGTCTGTGACACATCCTGATGATGCTGAACTAACAGTTTTAATGTATTTATAAAGTGTGCCTGATGTCGACTTGTATTTTGGCTCATGCCATTGTGACAAACGGTCACTCAATTCTTCTTGGCTTAAGAGTACGTCTATTCTATTTTCTGTACCAGATATAATAATATTGTCACCATCTCGAAGTAGTGCAATTGGACCACCATCTTGTGCTTCAGGAGTTATGTGGCCTACTATAAACCCATGAGATCCACCTGAAAATCTACCGTCTGTTATCAGTGCTACATCTTTACCAAGACCTGATCCCATAATTGCTGAAGTGGGTGTAAGCATTTCGGGCATACCAGGACCTCCTTTTGGTCCCTCATATCTTATAACAATAACATGACCCTTTTTTATTTTATTTTTTTCTAATGCTAATAACATGTCTTCTTCTCTATCAAATACTATTGCTGTCCCTTTGAATATGTCACCTTCTTTACCAGTAATCTTAGCTACTGCTCCTTCCGGAGCCAAATTTCCACGTAATATTTGAATATGTCCTGTGGGTTTAATAGGATTGGTTAAGGTTTTAAATATTTTTTGGTTTTTCTTAAGATGTGATACTTTTTCTAAATTCTCTCGGATTGTATTTCCTGTTACTGTCATGCATTCACCATGTAAAAGATGATTTTCTAGTAAGTACTTCATTACACCAGGTATTCCACCTATTGAGTGCAAGTCTTCCATAACAAATTGTCCGCTGGGTTTCAAATCTGATAGATAAGGGGTGTTGTCACTTATATATTGAAAGTCATCTAGTGATAGTTTTACATCGCATGCTTGAGCCATGGCAAGAAGATGTAATACTGCATTTGTGGATCCTCCAAGAACAGTAAGGGTTACGATAGCATTTTCGAAAGCTTTTCTAATCATGATGTCTCGGGGCTTTATGTCTTGTCTTATGAGATTAAGGATTGCCTTGCCAGTTTTATGGCATTCTATTAATTTTTTAGGGTCTGATGCTGGTGTACATGAACTAAACGGTAAGGACATTCCTAGTGCTTCAATTGCAGATGCCATGGTGTTCGCAGTATACATTCCTCCACATGCTCCAGGTCCGGGGATTGAACATTTTACTATAGCTTTTCGGGTTTCTTCATTAATATTCCCAGATAAATGTTCTCCATAGCTTTGGAACGCAGATACAATGTCTAGAACATTGTTGTTGTAACATCCAGCTTTTATTGTTCCTCCATATATCATAATTGAAGGACGATTCACTCTTGCCATAGCTATTATGCATCCTGGCATGTTTTTATCGCATCCTGGGATGCTGATATTGGCATCGTACCATTGTGCATTCATAACAGTTTCGATTGAATCAGCTATAATTTCCCTAGATTGTAATGAGTAACTCATGCCTTCTGTTCCCATTGATATTCCATCGCTAACTCCTATAGTATTGAATCGCATACCTACCATGTCGGATTCTTCTACACCTATTTTTACTTCTAATGCTAAATCATTTAGATGCATATTACAGGTATTACCTTCATACCACATACTTGCAATCCCAATTTGTGGTTTGTTCATGTCGCTTTCCGTAAGACCTGTACCATAAAGCATAGCTTGTGAAGCACCTTGAGATTTTGGTTGTGTTATTTTTGAACTATATTTATTAAGCTTCATAATTTACACCCCATGATTACGTATGTAATATTTTGTATCTAATAACATAATATGTTTTATGAGTTTAAATAGATGTCTAATGATACTAGGACTGAGTCTTACACTCTAGATTCTATTTGACCTTTTTCATTTATCCATGCTCTAGACATTCGTGGTGTGTTATACGAGCATGATATCTCACCTTGAGAATCTATCATTATTAAACCAGCCTGTGAATCTGTTCGTTCTTGAAAAATATTTATTGCTTCTTTTGAAGCATCTTGAGCAGATTCTTCTATTGCTGTCAGATCAGCAGCAAGCTTGCTTAATACAACCTTCATTATATCTTCTCCATTTCCTGTTGATGATACACCTGCAGTTAGATTGTCTGCATAAGCACCACATCCTACTAGAGGACTATCACCTATTCTTCCTGGTTGTTGATTTTTGGTGCCTCCTGTAGAGGTACCTGCACATAAATCTCCATAAGAATCTAATGCTACACAACCAACTGTGCCGTACATATTTGAGTCGGTTTGGTTTGTGTTCCAAATTTTATGTGTGTATTCAGTAACAAACCATTCAGGATCACGTTCTTCTAGGTGTTTAAGTCGCGCAAAATTTAATGCTGCTGTTCCAAATAACATATTGTGTTCATTATTTTGCATGATTTGTTTTGCTAATTGTATTGGATTTTTCACTCTTGTGATTCCTGCTACAGATCCTATATTTAGGTCTTTCCCATTCATGATCATTGCGTCCATTTCCACAAAGCCCTCTGTGTTTAGAAAAGATCCTTTTCCCGCATCAAATTCAGGAATGTCTTCTAGATGTTTTATAGCAGCTTCTACTGCTGAGGTAGCATCTCCACCTTCATTGAGGATTTCCCAGGCAATGTTGATTGCTGTTTCACATCCAATAATATGGTTGTTGATATGTTCATCAGGAATTTCTCCTGCCCCACCATGCACTATTACTTTCGGTTTCATATTGCGTAGTCTACTACAATTTTTTTATCCAGTATAGTCTTGATTTTTAAAATACAGTTATAATTTAAGTATGATACAGAATCACAAAAATCATTTTGCTATTAGTGCTGAATCTATGCTGTCTATCAAGAAGTTTGGTGATGCACAATGGGATGTGGATTCAAATAGGGTAGTGTGGTTTGAGAAGAATGTAAAAGGTTCTGGATTTATGATATGGAATCCAGAAGATAATAAATATAATCATATAAGTGTAGAGAATGTCTCGGCTACAGTTAATTATGGTGGCGGCGATTTTACTGTGTCACAATCTCAGATAATTTATGTTGCAGGAAATCAGTTGTGGCGTGTTGGTCTTGATGATGGGGTTAGGACACTTATTATGGAATATGAGCGTTTGTTATGTTCCCCACTAATTATACAAAATGGTAGGAAGGTGATATGTATTGCTGGCGGATCAGAATCAGTAGGGGATCAGATATTGCTATGCGATATTACTGGTCAACACCAGCCTTTATTATTGGCTTCAGATTACGATTTTTATATGCAGCCTTCAGTTAATAAATCAGGCAATATTTTAGCAAGTGTTGGGTGGAATTATCCTAATATGTCGTGGGATTCTAGTGATATCCAGATTTTGTGGTTTAGGGATGAAGGTGATTCTTTACAAATTATAGATAGACATGTTTTGAGTGGTGATCTTAGATACGCATCTTTTCAACCAATATTTTCTCCAAATGAGAGGTGGATTGCTTATGTCTGTGATGTAAGTGGATGGGCTGAGATTTATCTATATGATTTATATAATAACTATACTGTTCAATTGACTGTCACTGAAGCTGAGCATAGTCGTCCTGCATGGATACATGGTATGCGTACTTTGGCATGGAGTTCTGATAGCAAATCTCTATATGCATTAAGGAACAAAGACGCACATGTAGAAATATGGAAGTATGGAGTTGAAGGTGAATCTTATAAGATAGATTTTGACAAAGGTTTTACGGATATAACTACTATTGATTGTAATGGAGTTGATGATATGCTGTTATGTAGCACTTCTGGTACACGTCATTCAAATAGTATAGTCATTATTGATACAAAAACAACAGGAACGTATGGGAAGTATAAGCGAATCGCTTCGGAGTGTAGTGATTTGGAATCTTTTAAGAATTATACAGATCCTATTTTGGTTGATTGGTCTAGTGATGGTGATATTGTGCATGGATTGTATTATCCCGCAATGTTTAGAAATAAAGAAAAGTCTCCCGCAGTTATACTCGTTCATGGCGGACCAACTGGTCAATTTATCAAGTCATTTGAACCTAAAGTCCAGTTTTTTACTAGTAGGGGATATGTTGTCTTGTTAGTTAACTATAGGGGTAGTACAGGTTATGGTAGATCTTATATGAATGATTTATATGGAAAATGGGGAGTGTTGGATCGAAATGATTTGATCAGCGCTTTCTATTTTTTGATGAAAGATGAATCTATTGATGTCAATCGGGTGGTAGCTATGGGTAGTAGTGCGGGTGGCTCTACAGTCTTGTTAGCATTAATTAATACTAGCGGTTTGTTTGCTGCAGGTATATGTAGTTATCCTGTGACTGATATGGTTGATTTAGTTAATGATACCCATAGATTTGAGAGGCATTATACTGACAAATTGATTGGTCCCTATCCTGAATTTAGTGAGTTGTATTTGGAGAGGTCTGCTATGATACATGCTGATGAAATTGAAGTGCCATTACTATTGTTTCATGGTGATGAGGATAATGTTGTGTCTGTCAATCACTCTAAATTTATCTCAGATAGTCTTGAAAAAAGAAATATTCCTTATGAATTTTGTATTTATAACGGTGAAGGACATGGGTTTCGTAATGATGTCAATATAGTAAATTACTATGAACGGATAGATAGATTTCTTTTTAAGTATCTTTAATGTGATATTTAGTTCTAAGACTTGTATAGTAAAAATATTATGGACTCGTTATTTAGTGAGATCATGTATTCTTGCCAACAAGGTTGTGTGTGACTGTTTGTATTTGTGAAGCTTATCTTTTTCTTTGAGTACTACTTCGTTTGGAGCCTTTTTTGAAAAAGGACTATTCAGTAGAGACTCTAGGCGATTTATTTGTTCCTGGAGGTTCTGTAGTTCTTTTTCAATACGTTTTGTTTCTGTCTCTTTATCAATTGTTTCTTGAGTGTCTAAATATATTTGAGTTGTTCCAACAACCAGTGATATGTTACTAGTAATTGATTCCTTTGTGTTAGTATCAATTACTAGTCTCGAATCATCTATTTGAGCAAGTGCAGCTATTATATCTTTTTGTTTATTAATAGTAGAAGAGTTGGTTGTAGAAATTAGTGTGGCGCCTATTTTTTGTTTTGGAGATATTTTATTTTCTGATAGTGCATTTCTAATAGTTCTTATTATTTGCATAATATGGTTAAATTCTTCAGCATCATCTATTGGAGTATCAAATCTATTTGTATCTGCGGATGGCCATGGACATATAATTAAGGCATCAGCCCAACCATCTTTTGGTGAAAACCGATCTCCAGAGATGTTCTTGAGTTGTTGCCATATTTCTTCTGTAACAAATGGAACAAAGGGATGTAGTAGTCGTAATGTATTATCTAGAACTTCAACTAAAACTTTTAGTGTTGTTTCAGTTTTGTCGGGATCCTTTAGTTGAAGTTTTGATATTTCTATATACCAATCTGCATAATCTGACCAAATGAATTCGTATGCAGTCAATCCTGATTGTCCATATTGATGTTGAGACATTAATCTAGTACAAGATGCACATGTTTCATGCATTTTAGACAATATCCATGAATCTGCAAGTGTTAGATTGTTGCGAGATTTAGTTTCTTTTATGGTTTCAATTTTTCCTATGACATATCTGGAAGCATTCCATATTTTGTTAGCAAAATTTCTGTTTGCTTTAACTTTATCCAAACTAAGATTCATATCGTTTCCTGGACTAGATCCAGTAAGTAGAGTAAATCTTAAAGCATCAGTGCCATATTTATCCATTACTTCTAGTGGGTCAACTACATTACCTAACGTTTTGCTCATTTTACGACCCTGTTCATCTCTTACAAGACCATGTAGGTACACTTCTCTAAAAGGAGCTTGGTCAGTAAATTCTATTCCCATCATGATCATACGTGCAACCCAAAAAAATAAAATATCGTAACCTGTTTCAAGCATTGTGGTTGGATAAAAGTAGTTTAGATCACTGGTTTTGTCAGGCCATCCTAATGTTGAAAATGGCCATAAGCCTGATGAAAACCATGTGTCTAGTACATCTTCATCTTGTGTTAGTGTCACATTAGAACCGAATTGCAAGATTGCCTGTTCGTATGCATTTTCTCGGTCTGTAGCACAAAAAATACTGTTTTCTGGACCGTACCATACTGGTATTCTATGTCCCCACCACAGTTGGCGTGATATACACCAATCTTGAATATTTTCTAACCAATTAGTATAGGTTTTCTCAAATCTTTTGGGTGTAATTCGGATGTCGTTGTCCTGAACTGCTTGTAGAGCTTTTTTGGCTAATGGTTTGATTTTTACAAACCATTGTGTAGAAATCATAGGCTCAACTATTTCTCCACCACGTTGGGTACGAGGTACATTAAGTGTATGTGGTTCTTCTCGCAATGTTAGTTTGGCTCTTTTCATATCTAGCCATATTTGCTGACGTGCTTTGAATCTATCAAGACCAGCATATTTACCACCTTCTTTAGTAATAGATGCATTTTGATC
>DBHI01000004.1:0-447 GCA_002296125.1 Anaerolineales bacterium UBA832
CGTCGAGCTCTTTCTTCAATTTTGGCATCTAAATAGAATTTAAGTGGTGCGTCAGGGATTACTACTGTACCTATGTCTCGACCAATTAAGATTGTATTAGTACCGTGTGACATGAACCTCATTTTCTCAGTCATCATTTGTCGTACATCAGGAATTGTCGATATTTTTGACACGTTATTGTCGACATGTGAAGATCGTAGTTCGTGGGTAACATCAATTTCATCAATCATAACAATATATTCATGTTGATAGTTAGAATCAGGTTTGTGTATTGAAATATCGATATCATTTACTAGTTGTATAATTATATTTGTATCATCAACTGAAATTTGTCTATCTAGAGTAGCTAGTGTGATTGCACGATACAAGTGTCCTGTATCCAAATAAGTATAATTTACTAGTTTTGCAAAGTTTTGTCCACTGGTGGTTTTTCCAGATCCACTTGGT
>DBHI01000004.1:693-6170 GCA_002296125.1 Anaerolineales bacterium UBA832
TTTTTCACTATCAAAAAATATTTCCCCACTATCAATATTTTCTAAACCGTTAATACTTCTCAATAAAGTGGTTTTTCCAGATCCACTTGGTCCATCTATAGTGATAATCATAATTGTTATGTCAGATTCTATATCTTGTAATTTTTTTATTTAGAAGTTTTTCGTATTTTGTAATCGTACAAACGTTGTACTTCTTTGTCAGTTAATTTCCGCCATTCTCCAGGTTTTAGTCCTCCTAGTTTTAGCGTACTAACTCTAGTTCGTAAAATTCGCTTTACTCGAAGACCTAATGCTTGACCTGTTCGACGAATTTGTCGTTTTCTACCCTCATGCATGATGATCTGGAGCCATGTACCAGATGCACCTTTTTTGTTTATATATACTTTTGCTCTGGCTGTTTTGATTTGTTGATATGTATCATCTAATATTATGCCACGTCGCCAAGTGTAGATTTGAGAGGTGTCTGGGTATCCATCTACTAGAACCATATATTCTTTTTCATGACCATAGCGGGCATGGGTAAGTTTTTCTGTGAGTTTTCCATCATTTGTTAATAATATTAATCCTTCACTATCTGCATCTAATCGGCCTACAGGATATAATCGTCCCGGCAAATTGATTAATTCTCTTACTCCATTCCTATTATTTTGTGGCTTAAGTGTGGATTCTATTCCTCGTGGTTTGTTTAGCATTATATAGATAAGTTTTTCAGGACAATTAATCATCTTATGATCTATGGTTATACTGTCTTTGTTGATATTAGCACGATCACCTATAGTTGCAATTTTTCCATTAACATGTATACGTCCATCAATTATTAATGTTTCACATGCACGTCTTGATCCATAACCAGAGCGTGCAAGTATTTTTTGAAGACGATCAGCTGGCATTTGTTAGATTATTTATAGTATTGTTTTTGTGTTCAATACTATCTATATGATCATCTTGATCTTGTTCGGTTGTTGTTTGAGGTTTTTGTTCATTTTCATCAATAGAAGGCATATCTGAAATTGAGGATATACCAAAGTGTTGAAGGAATGATGAAGTTGTACTATATAATATTGCTCTTCCAGGACCATCTGATCTACCAGTTTCTTCAATTAAACCTTTAAACATTAGGTTCTTTATCACACTATCTGAATTTACTCCACGTATTCCATCTATTTGTGGTCGAGATACTGGCTGACTATAGGCAACTATAGCTAGTGTTTCTAATGCAGCAGTTGTAAGTTTTTGTTGAGATTCTAACCCAAGAAACTTTTCAATGTATGAAGAAGATTGAGGTTTTGTAGTTATTTGTACACGCCCTCTGATATGTTGTAGTTGCAGGCCTCTTTGTTGATATGTTTCTTCAAGTTCTTGTAATGCCAGTTTGACTTGTTTTGGGGTGGTGTCTAATGCAGTTGCTATTTGTGCTAGGGACACAGGACCTTCTGCAACGAACAATAAGCTTTCAATTAGGTTCTCTAGTGTTAGTGAGGAATGTCTATGTTTTTCAATCAAGATTTCAAAGACCCTTTTATTTTAGTGTAAATTTACTTTGTATATATTTTTTGTAAAATAGATTTTGATGTCAATTGTCTTCATTATTGTCTTCATTATTGTCTTGTATTCCTAGGCGAAATGCTTTAATACCTTTGCCTAGTTCTCCTCCTATTTTACCTATACGTCCTACGCCAAATAAAATCAACACTATTGCTAGAATAATAACAAGTTCTAATGGTCCCATGCGAAAAGGCATTTGTTGGTCTCCTTTATTACTGTATGAGTGTTATTGTCTCATACACTGGTAGTTAATTCAAAAACATGTTTATATATTTATATCATCATTTGTGAGATTTGTTAGGATCATTTTACATAAATTGGATTGCTTATTATCCAGTGTCGTTCTTGCAATTTGTGAATAATTGTGGCTTCTATACGAAAATTGTTTGGTCTGTTTACAGTATATTTGATTTTTGAGGTGTTTTTCTTTTGAGTAATAATTTTTCCATTTGAGATGATTTTTAGATTGCAAATTGTAGGTGTTGTTGCTTCTAATGTTACTGGACCATTTTTTAATGATATTTCTTCACCCATGATGCATCTTGTTTTTTCGTTGTATGCATGAAACCTAAAATCTCTTGTTGGATGTGGTAAATCATATCCAACAAAGCAGTTTCCAGTTCTTAATGCAGAATAAACAATTTGTTTGTCAGTGGTTATATTACCAGTTAAAGGTTTTCTACTTATTATGTGAGTATTTACTGATTGAAACAAGAATTTGTATGGAAAAATACATCGACTTACTGGTCCCATTGAATATGTTTGACCATGGGAATCAGAATTTCCAATGATTACAACATTTTTTCCAGATGCAAGTAATTCGTCCCATTTGTGAAGTGTCTCTTGAAATGGACCTCGTATTCCTAGATCTGGGTAAAAAGCATAAAAAATAGCTGCAGCTTTTGACTTTATTAAACTTTTAAATTCACTCATATAATTCCATACTTCAATACCTGTATAACCACTGATATTCCAGTTGCGCCATGAGTATACAGCGTCTTCTACTATTGGAGCGGCTCTTTCAAATGGATGTGCCAAAAATGACAATCCATCTAACGCTGATATTTTATCAATCAGTAATTGTGGATTATTAGAAAATTGACTCAATTCGGTGTTTGTATCGTATACAAGCAGGTGATTTCCTTTGGGATGCTCATCTAAATGGTGAATTTCTTCTCCAGTTAGTATAAGAATAGTTTTGCTATCTTCATAGTCATAATATCCTTCTCGACCATGTACCCAGACGTTATGGTCGGTAACAATGACAAAGTCTAGTCCAGCTCGTGAAGCTTCATGAGCAATATCTGCATGATAAAGAGTTCCATCAGAATAAGGTGTATGGTTGTGGCAATTGCCTACATATTCATTGAGTGTCATGAATGTTTTGCCTTATAAAAAATTGTTTTTGAGTAATTTGCAGAACTCATAGGATATACCTGTGCTAAATTAGTATTACTATTATAATTATATACGTTTGGTCAATATTGATGAGTTATAGAGGTGCTTTTTGTCAATAAATGGAAATAATAAAACATCATTTAATATTCCATTGAGTTGGATTGTTATTTCTTCAGTGTTTTTTGCATTGATTGCAATTGCATTATGGTCATATGTTGTTGTGTCGCGTCCTGCATCTTTACAAAGTGTTACAGTGACTCCTTTGTTGAGGATAATTACTCCTGACAGTACGTCAACTGATGTTATGATTCCTACTGATGTTACTACTGATATGCCTGATCTAGTACAAACATCTACTTTTCCTCCTCCTCCAGTTGGTAGTCTTATTAAGTTAGGATCTTATGTGCAAGTAGTAAATACGGGTGGTGGTTTGCGTTTAAGATACGAATCCAGTTTAGATTCCGAGGTAAATTATCTTGCCTTGGATTATGAGATTTTTGTTGTAGAAAATGGTCCTAGAGAGGGAAATGATATGACATGGTGGTTTTTAGTTGCTCAAGCGGATGATCGTCGTAATGGTTGGGCAGCAGCTAATTATTTGCAAGTAGTAAGATAGAAAAATAGTTAGTATAGTTAACGTTTATTTGAGGATTAGTTGTGAATATTTCTCCTGATAAGATTCAGCTAAATAAGAGTAAAAACATTTTAGTTATTCATTGGATAGATGGAGTAACGACAGAATATGGGTGGGATAGTTTGCGTAATGCTTGTCCGTGTGCAGAATGTAAGCAAAGTACTCATAACGATGATAAATCGGACGAAATGGTGTTTGTTTTGAAACCTGCACCAAGTGCTACAGTTGAATCCGTTGAGTTAGTTGGCAACTATGCATTAAAAATATTTTGGAATGATGGACATGGTAGTGGGATTTATTCTTGGGAGTATCTACGCAAAATGACGACATCATAATTAATGTGTGAATTGAATATATTTATTAGTTACTGATTCTGTTCATCATTAGATATGAAAGAAGGCGTACACCAAATCCAGTTGCACCAGATGGTCCTAATTGTCTTAGTATTGAGTTTGTTTGCACATATGCCATGGGAGCAATATCGAGATGGGCCCATTTGTAGCTCTTAGCGAACTCTTGTAGGAATGCTGCAGAAGTACCAGCACCAGTATTACGGGATGAAGGACTATTTCTTAAATCAGAGATATCACTTGCTTTCATCCATTCAGTGTATTCAGGATATAGAGGTAACTGCCATATTTTTTCTCCACTCTTGTTACTAGCAGAAATCAGATCATTTTTTAGATTATCTTCGTTGGTAAAAAGTGCAGCAGCGCTTCCTGTTCCTAGTGCAATACTTGCAGCTCCTGTAAGAGTTGCAATGTCAATTACGTATTCAGGAGTATATTTTTCAGCATATACAAGGGCATCTGCAAGAATTAGTCGACCTTCAGCATCAGTATTAGTAATCTCTATTGTTATGCCATTTGATGCTGTAACAACATCTGAAGGGCGAGTAGCTGATCCACTAACCATATTTTCTGTTGCAGGAATAATTCCAATTACTGGATAAGGCACTTTCAGTTGTGAAGCAGCATTTAATGCACCAATTACTGCAGCTCCTCCAGACATGTCAGCTTTCATAGTTAGCATCCCAGATGAAGACTTTAATGAATAACCTCCTGTATCAAATGTGATTGCCTTTCCTATAAAGACCCAGGGTTTCATTTTAGAGATTAGTTTTTTGTTGTATTCTATAATGATGAATTTAGGCTCTTGTGTACTTCCGTTACCTACACTTAGGAATGCGCCCATGTTTAACTTTTTGATTGTAGGTTCATCCAGTATTTTCACCTTAGTATTTTTGTTCGATGAAAGTATCATTGATTGTTGTGCTAGAAACTCTGGAGTACAAATATTTGGTGGTTCATTAACTAGATCTCTTGCTAAATTAGATGATTTTCCTATAATTTCACCTTCGTACAATCCTTCTCTTAAATGTTTGATTTTGGATTGTTTAGGAGCAACAAATACCATTGATTTAAGTGCTTTTGAAGGATTTGTTTTGTATTTTTCAAACTTGTATAAAGCTAGAATTATTCCTTCAGTTAATGCTCTTATTATGTCTTTGTTACTAATATTAGGAAAATCGAATTGATGAAGTATATAAGCTGAGTTAGATGCTCCAAGTCGTCTTGCTTTTATGGTTGCTGCAGATGATGCATGTCTCATCTTATCAAGATTTAAGTCTTCTTTTTTCCCTAATCCAACTAATATAATACGTTCAGCAGCTATATTTCCATTTGAATATATTACACATGTTTCAGTTAAATTAAATTTGTAATCGTTAAGTGTTATTAATTTTGATATTGCACCATCAAGGCTTTCATTTAATTTATTTAATGACTTATGAATTGAAGTAGATTCTTCAAAAATACCGATAATTATTGTATCTACGTCTTGATTAGTAATACTTTTTGTGTTTATTTTTATATCCATAGTATTTAATTTGTGATTGATT
>DBHI01000065.1 GCA_002296125.1 Anaerolineales bacterium UBA832
ATTTTTGCAACATTTATCACAAAATAAGAAATTTATTGAATTTATTTATTTGTCTTATATTAAAGTTAATCATTAATCCCAATATTATAACTAATATAAGATACAAAAGCCCTCGGGATTTTCTTGTCCCGAGGGCTTTTGATACTATTTCCTTTTATTAAAGCTTATTTTAGAAGCATCATCTTTTGTACTGCAACATTAGAACCTGTTGCAACTTTAACAAAATACATACCACTTGGTACACCTGATGCATTCCAAACAATATTATGGAATCCTGCCTTCATATCGCGATTTACAAGCACTTCAACAACTTGACCACGAACATTATACACAGACATGTTTACCATTCCATTTTGATCTAAAGCCAATTCAAGAGTTGTTGAAGGATTAAATGGATTTGGATATGCTGAGCCAAGGCCAAATGCTTCTGGCACAGGATTGCTATAATCTGCATAACTTCCAGCAACGATCACAACAGATTCAACATCAGAAGAGATTTGTACTGAATTTTCTGAGTTCATATCAATAGCAACATCATCAATAACTATCGTTAGGTCATCATGGTTGGTATTAATATTAGTCCAGCTCAACTCAATATCATTATCTACTTTATCTTTATTGATAGCAACTGTCCATGATTGGAAACTATCAAAATCTGTTGAACGAATATCTTTAATTAAGCTAGAACCAACTTTAAGATCAATATATTCGCCACCCATTGCTTTATATGCGTTTAATGGAAGATCTTCTTCATCTTCACCCCATACAAACTCATCATTAGCATCATCAGACAAACCAATAGTCACAACATCGCCAATACCTTCACCAAGAAGATCGCTTGCTTTAAGGTCTATCTTAAGAGCAAGTGACTCTGTTTTTCTTGTCAATTCGCCATCTTCATATAAATGAGGTCTAACTTCTATATCAAGAGCTCTAGATGTATTTATCCAGTATCCACTAAATGGAACGATTCTATCTATAGAAGTATAAGAATTTTCAAACCATCCGTATACACTTGGAGCAATCCAACCCGCATCTACAGCATCTTCAAATAACTTAGAACCACCATCGTGCAATATATTAAGAGTACCCTTTGAAACTTTATTAGTTAAAGGATTAGCTACTAAATTCCAACCTTTCTTAAGATTTAGGTTAGCTGTTGCGCCCGAAGAAGTACAATTACCTGAAGGAACATTTGTAAAATCATTACCTGAATTTGCGTTATCACATGATACACAGTCTTCATCAGCAACAACCGGATCGCCTTTTTGGACAAAAGTATCATCGTTTCCTAAAGCAAGGTAGTAACCTTGGCCAAGATTTACATCTAAACCATCATACTCACCAGTCCAGTCATAAGCAACCCAGTCCTGTCCCCATGTTCCTAGAGATTCACCAAAGTTTTCTTTTAATATAACATTATCTTCACATGGTGTTAATGGCGCACCAACAAGATGCCAACCTGATGACAAGTTTCGTTCTATTTCATGATGAGCCATTGTAAATGGGTTATCACTAAAGTCATCATGCGTTTCTTGCTCACAGCCATCATAATCACCAACATCAGTTACACGGATACCAACTCTTGCATGATAATTAATACCATTACCATTATCATTTTGATACTCAGAAAGAGTTTTAGCTTCAGAATCAGTAAGGTTATCACTAATACTATACACTAAAGTAGCATCACCTTGGTGACAATTAGTTGCTGAAGCAGTATCATCATTTGTAGAATCACCACCTGAGTTTGAGCAACCATTTACATTCGGACCATTTGATGTAGATTGATCAATACCAAATTCATCGACACCAGGCTCTTCAGTTATACCATCAGAGAGATATATAACATCAATCTTATTAATATACTGGCCACCTGTTGCAATGTCACCTTCATCATAAATACTATTATCATTAGAATCAAAATAAGTTGTGAATTCAACATTATAATCATCATTAGTTGAGCGAATTTCAGCACCATTTGGCGTATTAACGACAACATCAGGACGATCATGAGTTCTAGTTGATGCAGAAACCTCTAAAACAGACGCTGTTTGATTATCAAGCTCACTATTCCATGATTTAACAGTGTAGTTAAACTCAGTTTCAGCAGCAATAGATTTGTCTATATGTGTTAAAACATCTATAGCAACATCACCAGAAACATCATTTGCTAATTGTGTATCAGCACAATCAACACGATCATTCCTTGTATACTGAGAAGTACTTGTACCTTCATTATCAAGCCATTCTGCTATTTTCTCATCACCATTATATAATCTTAGGCGACTTGTATTATAATCAGGATAGTTACCACTATATGTATCGCCATGGCATGCATCATCTGGGAAATCAGCATCTACCCATGCATTTGCATGAACACTAATAATCGCGTATTTTAATCCTGTATGATCAATATTAATTGAGGGCTGTTTTGCGCCAGGCTCATCTAATATTGTAAATGTTGTACTTGAACTATTTGTAGCACCATACCCATCAACAGTTGTGAATGTGAACGTATGCTCACCTTCAACAAGCCATGCTTCCATATCTTTCCAACCTGAGGTATTATCAACACTAGAATCTTCATAATCAGGAGCATTAGGAAGATAAGTATGTGTATAAGAAGAATTAAAGCTACTTACATCTAGAACATCACCATTTGCATCGAATGCACCAGGGCCACTATATGCCCAAGTAAATGTTTGAGAATCATTATCTGAATCATGAGAAGATAGATTATCACAACCAGTAACTATGTATGTATCTCTAGTATTTTCATCATGACGCATATAATAAGTAGATTGTTCACGATGTGCTCCAACAGTTGGTGCAGCATTACGCTCATCCTTAACCAATACTAATAGACTAACATCATCAGAATCACCATATACATCTGTTACAGTCATAGATAGAATATACACTTCCTGTGAAGAATCAGAACCTTCACTCTGATCTCCAGACGAATCTTCAGAACCTAATGATAGGTGAAGATCTCTACTTCCTCTTAAAGAAGCATCGATACCTACATTTCCATTATATCCATAGGAACCATCTTCTGTAATATGTTCACCATTCTGATAAACTTCACCAGTACAACTATTACATTGTCCGCTAAGGAGTTCAGTTGCAGGTCCAGATGCTAGGTGGTCACCTAAATTAGCATCTTCATAAATCTCGCTACCATTTTGTAATGTAAATGGCTCGCCATAGTTATAAATACCATCACCATTAAGATCATCAAATGAAAATCCAGCTAACGCACCTTTTGTTAACCTCCATGTATAGTTTTGATGGTCACAAGTTTGTCCATCACCAAAAGAACCAGTAGTACATTTACCATCAGCATCAGTTGACTGATCTGCTGAGAACCAAGCATCTGCATCATTTTGATCGCCTGAACCATCGTGAGGTTCATACCATGCTTGATCAATAGCATCATAATCATTAAAATCTGAATCATCAAAATTATTCATTGTAAGAACAGAAAGATCATCACCACCACGAATCAAACCTAGTGCAGAAGATGCATCCGGGTCTGAATTGGGTTCTTCTCTAATTGTTACAGATAATTCAGCCTCATCTGAATGTGTATCAAGTTCAGAAGTCCACACACCACAAGAACCAGAATTTTTCACTGGGTGATCTGTTTCTACATACAATTTCCAAGTATAAGACTTATCTCCATTCTCATGAGGATTTCCAACAGTAAATGTTACTGTATTTGTTTCTAATCCTGATTGATCTTGAAGATCATCATTACCTGCAGTTTGTGTCCAAGTATAACGGTCTATACCATAAGGATAATCTTCATCATCCGTGCCAGAACCATCAATGCTTATTTCAATTCTATTTTCATCTGGGTCAAAATTATGAGGGATCTCATACAAACCATCACCTATATTAGTTAGATTTGTTTGTCCAGGCTCTGTAGTTGGAGATAGAACGTGAGCTAATCTAACAACAGGATCTATGTTTAAACCAGTTGTTGTAGTATCACGTGAATCGCGACCTGAAAAATATTCTTCAGCACCACCACTCATTCTTACAGTATGTCCATAAGAAGATTCTCCTGCGAGGTTTGAACCTGTTACTGTATAAGAGTATGTTGATTCCTGTAATAGACCTTCACCTGGATAAGCGGCATATAAATCTACATTATCATTATAATCGGAATTACCCTGACCATTAGGACCTGTTAATAGTCCACCACATCCACCAGGACCATCACCAGGAGTATATGTTCCTTGATTTCCATTAGGATCTGCAGGCTCATCATCCCTATATACATTATAAGTCAAAGCAGGATAACGATTACCAATATCACTTAAATCAGTACCATCTTCATCCCAATCTAAAGTGATTGAGTTATAATGTGGAGTTGCCACTAAATTATCTGGACTCTGTGGCACAATATTACCTATAACAACTGAAAAGTTTTGATGACCCGCAGCAGTCATATAAAACTCAACATCAACACTACCTTGATGTGGTATACGATACCACTGATCATTCTCTGAATAACCAGATCCATTACCTATTCCATCTTGATCATTATTCTGATCATGTAATCTGATATACATTTCATAATTGCTTGGTACAGGACCTGTTTCTACAGAAATATTAATAGTTGCAGAACCAGGTACATTACTAACAACAGTTCCATCCCATTGTGTTAAGTTTGTTGAAAAGAATGCATCATCATCCAGTACTATATCTTCAGTAAAATGACCTCCCCAAAGATCACTCTCCCACTCGGGATGATCAAAATATAAAGAAACATAGTTTCCAGGAGCAGTTGCAGGTTCTGGTATATCATGTGAGTAATCATAACCCCATGTTGCATCAGACGCAACACCTAAGTAGTTAGTATTATCTTTAAGAACCCATTCTTCATTACCTGTATTGGCGAACTGATCATAACTATCAAGGCTCGCTTTTAATTGTAGTCTCCATGTTGGAGCACCAGAAGCAGCTTCTGGAATCGCGCATGCTTGATTAGAATCATCATTTGATGCACCATACTCATTATGTACAGCTAATACTTGGAAACAGTATTCGACACCTTCTAAAAGAGGATTACCAGCTGCATCAGATGTAACTGTTGTACCTGTACCAGAAGAAGTTTTAACTAAATTTAATAATTCATCTCTTACCAAATAGGTATAACCTTGAGTTGATTCGAATGAATCTTCAGGAGCATTCCATTCTAATGATACACGAAGCTGACCAGCAGTAGCAGTAAGACCTGTTGCACCAGGCACAGTAAATACACAAGAACCATCATCTATAGAACAATCGTTATCAGCACAACCATCACCTGCATTATCAGCATCAGGGTTTGTACAACCAGTACATGTTAAATCATCATTACCTGAGTCATCATCACAAACGCCACAGTTGTCTACAGCTGAATTTCCAAAACAATCTCCAGCACAATCTTGATCTGCATTACCACCATCGCACACGCCACAATCATCAAGAGCTGATGTTCCATTGCAAACGCCAGCACAGTCAACTACTGAACCTTGGCCATCATCACAAGAGCAACCATCATTTGCTGACCAACATACGCCATCTATATCTGCAGTTGCAGATGCATCAAAGTTACATGCATTCTCATCTGTACAACCTGGAGTATGATTAGCTGTTGACTCACCAGTTATAACAGAAATATTGTTATTCTCCCAACCAGGCAGAGCTGAAGCCGCTGTTAAGGATAGGGTTGAGCCATATGTAGCATCATAAATCTTGAGATACGCAGGCTCACCTTGAGTTAAATAGCTTAAAGTACTTGCAGAACCATCATTACCCATAAGGGGGACAGTAGTGACATTGGAACCGGCATCATTATATACCCAGCCAACACAAACCTCTGTTCCATCCCGATCTATAAAGGCTCCGACAACATCACAACCACCTTCAAAACCGCACGAACCTGGAGTCTCTAAATCAGAAGCACCGGTACCATCACCAGGAGCAACTTCGCCATCGATGGTTACAGTTTCTAGCATATAAAAGGCCTGTAAAGTCGATTGGTCATAAAACCAACCTGTTTGAGGCTCTGTATTACGAGCGAACAAACCTGTTATAAATAATGTTAATATTAGGAAATAGCGTTTCATTTTTTCTCCTCTGTTACTTGTTAATTTTTTACTTTTCTTCAATTTTTTCATTTGTTAAACTAATGCTATAATTTATAGGGATTACTAGATATATATCTTTGATGCTCATCACACCATAAAAACTGCCAATTAAATAGATCCCCTCCTGTCATACATGCGTAAAGTTAATACAGAGATAAATGATATAAAGTTGATCTATATCACATTATCGTAAGTATTTAATCTTAAAATACTGAATTGGAGCGCACATCCTCGTTAAAGCACTCCTAAAGCTTCCTCTTAGCGTTTAATTTAGTTAATTCTATAGAAATAGACAAGGAAAAAGGTAAACCCTTCTCTATTAGAGACAAACATATACTATCCTAGTTATAATTAGAATATGTCTATATAGTTATAAAAGTTATTTGCCGATATACTTCAAATATGGATTATCTGTGGACAATATTAGCTTAGACGTAGAATCTATAGTATTTTGATATGTCTCAAGGGTTTTAATAAAATTATAAAACTCAGGAGACTTCCCATAAGCTGCTGCATAAATATTTGTTGCTTTTGCATCTGCCTCACCTTTTATTTTTTGAGCTTCTAGATATGCCTCAGAAATAATTTCTTTTTTCCTTTGGACTTGCATACCTAAAATTTCTTGTTTCCTACCCTGACCTTGAGCTCTATATTTTTCTGCAATCTGATTCTGACCAGATATCATTCTATTAAAAACCTGTTTCTGAACTGTTTGAGTATAATTAATACGCTTTAGCTGTATATCTAATATTTCAATACCCATTTTGAGTTCAATTAGCTTATTTGATACGGATGTTAATATCTTTTCAATAATTTCTAATCGAGCTCCGCTTGAAGGAATAGCTTCAATATCTTTATCATTCACATTTACACTTGAAGATTCAAAATCTTTAATTGCCATTGTCCTGTTTGTAGAACGGACAATTTCTACAAGTGTTCGATTTGCGATTTCATCTCTAACGGCACCATCTAAAATATCATCAAGAAGCGATTGCGCTTGCATCTCATTTTTAGCAGCTTTATAAAACTGTAGAGCATCTGATATTTTCCACCTTGCGAAGGCATCAATTAAAACATACTTATTATCAAGAGTCGGAATTTCATTAGCAGCGCCATCCCATTCTAAAATTCTCTTATCATATTTAATTACTTTTTGAATCAAAGGTAGTTTAAGATGCAGTCCCGCATCCGTGATATCACCACCGACAGGTTTTCCAAATTGAGTAACGACTGCCTGCTGTGTTTCATCAATTATAAAAACAGAATTACTTCCAGTAATTATTACAAATATTAGGAGTATATATACAACTGTAGTCTTCATTATTTCACCTCCTTATTATCTAAGTTTAAAAGAGGCAGTATATTATCTAATTTAGTATCTACAATAACCTTATTAGGAATTTTACCAAGCACCTCATTCATCGTTTCAATAAAATATCTATCTCTTGTTATCTTAGGAGCTTTATTATATTCTGATAAAATTAGTTTAAATAAAGTTGCATCTCCTGTTGCATTATTAATCCTTTCAACAGCATAACCTTTGGCCTCATTAATCAACTGTTTTGCCTCGCCCTCTGCCCTATAGATTTCTTTATTAAAGGCTTGATTTGCCTCATTAACTAAGGTTTCTTCCTCTTGTTCTGCCCTGATGACTTCATTAAATGAATCTGAAACTGGCTCTGGTGGTAAAACGGATTGCAACTGAACCATCTTAATTGCTATTCCTGTCTTATACTTATCTAATATTTCCTGCATGTGTTCTCTTGCTTTATCAGCGATAATGACACGATCGGTTTGAAGAACTTCAGTAAAAGATCTATCTCCAATCATAAGACGCATGGTCGCCTCTGAAACATCCCTAATTGTATTTTTTACATCTCTAACATGGAAAAGAAAATCTGCAGCATTCTTGATCTTAAACTGAATGATCCATCGTACCTCCGCAATATTTAAATCTCCTGTTAGCATCCAAGATTCATTTGTGAAGTTTCTCTTTGAGTACTCTGTTCGGACCCCTGCTTTAAGAGTCTGAAAACCAAATTCTTCTTTATACTGATAATCAACTTTTACAGGATAAACAGTATCTATAAAAGGCATTTTAAAGTGTAGACCTGGCATTGTTGTATGAGAATATTTACCCAGCCTTAATACAACTCCATTTTCATTAGCATCGACAGTATAAACTGAGAAAAATACTAATATTATTACTACAATTAAAGCAATTAAGCCTCTAAACTTTTTAAATTCAAATTGGGGAATCTCAAAATCTACATCCCCTATCTTGACCTTATTAGCCATTTTAATACCTCAAATAAAAATTATTAATAGATGAACGACTAGGTAATTTATATATTTTTTTAATTTATTACATAATGATAACAAATATAATTCTTTGAATTTATTAAAATAATGTGGAAAATATATTATGGCTAGAGCAATATTATTTGTTGTATTTGTAGCAATGACAATGATGGGCGTGTGGCTCGTTATGAGGAGAACTGGCAATTATGATGTCGATTATTTTACAAAGATTTTAGGTTGGATTCTACTAATACCTGGACTTTGGGGACTTTTTGAATCATTAAGAATTATACAATAGGAAATAAATATGAATATTCATATTGAGTTTTGTGAAAAATGAAATTATCATCCTGATTTTGACAGGGTGTCAAACCATATAAAAGAATTATTTCCAAAAGCAGTGGTAGTTGGGAATTCATCCCCTCCTAGAAGTGGCTCTTTTGAAGTAACGATTGAAGGTAAACTAGTCTATTCAAAGTTTAAGACAGGAACATTTCCAAATACTGAAGAAATCAATAAATGGTTTTAAACTAACGACAAAGACTAACTCTTGAGCATTCTCCCTCATACCACTATTTGATACACATCACGATTATCTGTCCTCAGGTATGCGTATTTTCCTTATATAAAAATATATATAATATTGAAAACTTATTTATTTATATTAATCATGATTTGCCAGTCTATCCTTATTGGACAAGATTGGGAATTAAGCATTACAGGTAAAGATGTCCAGAATATTGGTGCGAGCCATACTATACGCCTAGGCACATGTGAGGAATGTATAGATGGATGGTCATTTAGCGAAGATGAATATGATTATCCAAACCCTTTTTCTGGAGAATTTACAAATATACATTTTTTACATCTCGATTGGTACGGTTCAATAGATAATGCAGGGAATACATGTTGTGAACAAATGGAGTTCTCCTCTGACTTTCGAGCAATTCACCCACCTGGAGAGCTCATCACATGGAATATTAGTGGAATGACTGGAGGAGGACTATCAACAAACATTCCTATTCAATTAAGCTGGGATAATAGTCAATTAGAAGTGATTGATAATGATTATGAAATTTATCTATTTATCGGAAGTATAGGCTATAATATGCGCCAAATCGAATCGATTAATATTTCACAGAGTGATTTATACCTTGATCAAAATTATAATTCAAATGTTCAGGTTTTAATGGGTGGTTGTGCAAGTACTGGAACAACAACTCACTATTTTGATTTAGATGAAGATGGATGGGGGCATGGAATAGGAAATGAGTTCTGCCTAGATTATGCTCCTGAGGGTTGGGTACCTAATAATGATGATATGAATGATTCTATATTCTGCACTTCAAATGATATAGATGAATGTAATATATGTGAGGGGAATAATTCTGCAAAAGATTGTAATGGAGACTGCTTTGGTAGCGCTTTAATAGATGATTGCAATATCTGTTCTGAGGGTAATACAGGTCATATAATGAATAGTGATAAAGATTGTTACGGTGAATGTTTTGGAAATGCATTTATAGATGATTGTAATGTCTGTTCGGAAGGTAACTCTGATCATGAAGCAAATAGTGATAAGGATTGTAATGGTGAATGTTTTGGATATGCAATAATTGACAACTGTAATGATTGCGTAGAGAAAAATTTTAATTTTAATTGTTTAGATCAAATATTTGGTAATGGACCTGAAAATATTTATGCACAAATTTTTGATGATCATGTTTTTATATCATGGGATAGCCCATATGCACAAATGGCATCATATATTAGCAATTATAATATCTACTTTGAAGAGTCTTTTGATAATTTAATTTTATTAGATAATACCACAATGACGCAATACCATGTACCTGTTCTTTTAGACGGTCTGTTTTGTATCAGCGCCTTAGATGAATTTGGCAATGAGTCTTCTCTTAATTGTATTGAGGCTTCAGAAATGTGTTCATATAATTTAGAACTTAACCTAGGACCCAACCTAGTTAGTTTCCCTTGTATACCAGACGATAATTCAGTTCAAAATATTGTGGATGAACTAGATGTTGAATTAACAGGTATTATTGGTGAAGGTGAGGCAACAGTTTATTTAGATGGAGTTGGGTGGATAGGCGCATTACAAGAAATATTACATTCATCGGGATATTGGTTCTTAAGGGAAGATGGAAATTCGGAAGAAAACTTATACCAAATAGTTGGCTTCCCACCTAGATCTGACTTAACCTATACATTCCCTGATTGGGGTATTTACCTCATTTCCTACCAAGGGTATGATTTATCGAATATAACTGATGCTATACCAGATGCAGTTGAGCCTTTTGTTACTAATATAATTGGAGAAGGTAACGCAGCTATACAAATGAATGGTATTTGGCTTGGAAGCTTAACAGAATGGGAAATTGGACATGGATATTGGCTTAGTATATCTCAGGGCTTTTCATTTAGGTGGAATAATGGCTCTCAAAGGACATTAAGTTTTCCTAAAAATAATCATCAAATTCCATTAGGATTTGAATTTAAGCAATCTACAAGTCAGGCCTTTTATTTTATAGATGATGTCAAGCTAACTTCATTTGATAATACAGATGGCTGGATAGTTTCCTATAATAAAGATTCAATTGTTGGTATAAGAAAATGGGAAGGAGAAATTATTGATATACCTGTTATGGGTAATGATGGTAGAAAATATGCCTCTAATTTTATAAACCCAGGTGATATACCTAGTTTTAAATATCTAGATAATAAAACAGGTACATTAATTGAGTTAACTGCTAATTTTATTCCAAACTTTGAAAACAATGGTATTTTTTATGTAGGCGCACTTGAACAAAGCAAACCAATACCAAATCAAATACATTTGAATGTATTCCCTAATCCCTTTAATCCATCTACAAATTTAAACTTTCAAGTTCCTGAAGAAAGTTCTATTAAACTATTAGTATATAACATTAATGGTCAATTAATAACAGAACTTACAAGTTTAGAATATTCTTCAGGTAGCTATAATTATATATGGAATGCCAAGGACCTACCAAGCGGCGTTTATTTTGCACACCTAATTGTTAATCAAAAGGCCTATACACAAAAACTTATTCTGATGAAATAACGATTTAATTCAAATACATTTTTTATAAATACTTTTATTTCTACTATTAAACCTAATTTTTTTAATTTGAGGTTAAGGCTGTAATTCACAAAAATATCCTAAATACTTAGAATATTAAAACTACGGAGATATATGCTAACGGGGTTAGAAAAGAAGAATTAGGGAAGTGGGTTTAAGAAAGGTTATTCACAAACATCTATACAGCCTTGCATTGTATTAAACGCTTCTATACCACAACAACCCGTAATAAATTCTTCACATTGGTTAGTATTTTGATTAAAATAATATGTAGGGCATATACCCTCACAAGGCCCAACTTCAGGCACTATATAACAATCTTCATTCAATGGATTGAGAATTAAATTTACAAGATTCACAACATCAACTATGTTGCTTTCTCCATCATCATTTAAATCACCTAAATTATTATATTCCATATCTAATATAGTGTTTACTAATAATATTACATCTATAATATTAATTTCAGAATCATAATTTAAATCTCCCATTATTATACTGGATACACAACTTCCACCACTACAATCTTCAGTACAATACCAACTTCCATAGAAATCATCACATCCACACCAAGAAGGATTACATTCATTATCCACAACTACACATTCAAAACCTTCTTCACAACCTGTTTGAAAGCATCCTGCGGGGTTTTCACTCATACAATAAGCAGAAGCACAAGTACCATCTATACATTGCGCGTATGGCTCAGATGCACAATCACATACCCCTGCCATACAATCACTTTCATTCCACATATCAACAAGCTCATTTATTTGATTCTCGATATAATTATCAGCATTTATAGAATAATGGCATCCACCTAGGCCTACATCACAATCCCCCCATACAGTCATACAATCATTATCGAACTCACATGTTGCATATTCTCCTAGATGTAATTCTTCATATGTTTGCATAATTTCTTCACAGGTCATATTTTCGGCACTACAAGTTCCTTCACATTCATCCATACTATAAAAAAATAAATCAGAATAATCAACCCCATTAATTATCCAATCACATCCAGATACATAACTACATTCATCATATTTTAAGCCAATACCTAGTACCATATCACAATCACCAAAATCAATGTTAGTAAAATCAAAACATTCATCTAAAACTTCTTGACATTCACCCTCATATGCGATTACAACGTATTTACATTCAGCATAACAAGCATTAGAATATGTATTTCCATCTACTCCGCAGATAGGGTCCCATTCTCCAGTACAGACACAATCGCCTTCACTTGAATCTGAACATTCACTATTAACATAATCAAAACCTTCTCTAAACATACTCGAATGTAAACCTTCCCAATCATCATCTTCATCATAATAAAAATCAACCACTTGACCATCACATCTATAATCTATAGCGTAAGTAACTATGTTAGATGAATTAGCATAACCTATTGAAATAGTGTTTCCATCAACCCAATAGGGTTTAGGATTAGGAATTGCATCTTCAATACTTCCAAAGCTACCATCTGAACTATAAATAGTATATCTTAAGCCAGCATCAGCAAATAGTTCAGTATCTACAAATTCATACATAGTATTAGTTATGATAGTACCTATCCATCTTCCTTCTATGGCGTCTTGTGAAAAAGCTAAATAGAATAGATTGATACTACTAAGGACTATTATGAGCATTCTTATCATAATATATATTATTACTCTCCTCTTGGAACATACAACATAGGTTGCAAGTTGTTACATTAAAATTATATTCTAAACTGAGATATATGTTAATTGATCTAGGAAAGAAAAATTAGAGAGATCTAAGAAGAGATAGGGCATACATTCCCTAGCTATCCACTACTTACAGAGATTGCAGAAGAGTGAGAGAAAATTAAATAGCTTAACAAAAAAAAAGCCCCAAAAATATGGGGCTTTTTAAGCTTTAATAATTAAATATATTTATTTAAGTAACAATACTTTCTGCATGGATACTTGGCCAACAGATTCAGCCCTCACAAGATACATTCCGCTAGAAACGTTAGACGCATTCCATTTCATAGTATATGGGTTGCCTGAACTTGTTGCTTCCATATATCCGTCAGTCAAGGTTGCAACAACTTCACCCATGACATTAAATACCTGTACAGACACATGCCCTGCAACGGGTACATCAAGAGACATACTTGTTGTTGGGTTAAATGGATTTGGATAAGCAGCATTTAAAGCAAAAGGCTTTGGTAGCACATCTACTATTTGATCTACTGTCACCACTACTTCATTTATTGAATTTGCAATAATCATTTCAGATATTTCAAAATCACCAGTGTGTGTAAATAGTTTTTCATTAGCAGGATTCACAATAACTAAAGTAGTATGATTACCTGTAGTAGAAGATTTAGCTAGAAGAGCATCATCCGTTAAACTAATAATAAAATCATTAGTATGTTCTAGAGTCATTTGAACTCCACCGATATAGCCATCAGCTTCTAATGATACTATCCCATCTTCTAATTTTAATAGAGCAGAAGTTGCATCTTCTGAACGACCACCTAAAATACTATTAGCTATTTGTACAATATCTAAAATATTTACAAGGCCATCACCATTTAGATCTGCCGCTTCTAAACCACAATCAGCTAACCCAGAAGTTGATAGGATATAATTTGCAACCTGTACAATATCTAATATATTTACAAGGCCATCTTCATTTACATCACCCGAATCATTTGAGCAACCTTCATCTTCACAATTATCACCACAATCTAGATAAACATGATACGCTAAGTTACCATCAACAGCTACCCAGTCACCTGAGGATCCAGCTCTTTGATAAGAGTTACCAGAGTTACTATCAGTATCTAATCCAAATGGTTTAGAAGAACTAAACTCTTTTGTACCAATCCAGAAGTCACCTGATGCCATTAAGCCTTGTGTTGAAAGATCTTTTTCATTCCAACCGTCTGAGTTTCCAGAGGCTTGAACTGCCGAGAAAACTTCAGCACCTGGCATACCACCATCATCTTCAAACATTTTTATATAAAAAGCACCTCCAGAACCATTTTGGAACCATTTAAAACGAACGATATCCTCACCAGATGAAGCTGCTGTAAAACGCACTGCAGAAAAGTTTCCAGAACCTGCATTAAATTCAGCTTCAAAAGAGCCGTCATCATAACCTTCTTCATGTACAGTATTTGCAAAAGGTGTAACCTCTACAGGATCTGTTTCTCCACTTTCTTCACCATCAGCATATGTAGCACTCAATGTATACTCGTAAGTTGTATTATTCATCAAACCTGTATCTGTATACATATTGCTTGAGATTCCAGAAGCAGCAAGATCACCATCACGATATAGATTATATGTTACACCTGCACCTGAATATGTAATATTAGCTCTTACTCCCCATTCTCCTTGAGATAAAGTATTAGCAGTAGCTATATCTGCCCAATCATCCCAGCCAGCATTAAGCATAACCATACTATTATCTGAAGAACCTGAAGCATCATTAGCAGCTGAGAATGTGCCATTAAATTCATGAGCAATAATAAAACTATTATTCATTTCCCAACCTAAACCTGTTGCATAGTTCCATCCAGCAGTTACAGGTATTGTTGTTGTGTACATTGGCTCTGAGTTAAATAAGGTTCCTAATTGTCCAAATGCACCAATAGTAATCGTTGTATCACCGTTGATATTATAAATATGAACTTCATTTACAGTTGATGCACCAAAAACATCAAATCTTTCGCCAGCCCAGGCTGAACCACCAGTAATAATGATGCCATCATTCGTACTAAATGAATCATCATCATAAACAAAATTGTCAGTTCCAGATGCATTCATATCATACCATGATAACATAGCCTCCCCATCACCTGGCGCAGCAGTCAATCCAATAGGAGCAGGATAATTACCACCAGAAATTTTATAGATCTTAATATCATCTATAAAAAGACCTGCACCTGAACCACCATCATTATTATCATCATAACGCGACTGAACTTTCATAATTATTTCTTTACCAGCAAAATCACTAATATCCATAAATACGTTTCCATTAAACGCCATACCAGGTTCATATTCAGCCCACTCTTGGTAACCCGGTCTATCTGCATCACAGTAATCATAGAACTGATCAACCCAAACAGCACCAGAGACAGCAATATCACAGTCATTTTCTGGGGAACAGTCAAGAGAACCTGAGACCATAATATTATCTACACGCAAACCAGTTATACCAGAATCATCAATAGTTGAATAAGCAGGATCTGAACCAAAAGCAAAACGAACAATCACTTCTTGGCCAGCATACATACCTAAGTCAAATGATAAATTTGACCAATCTTTATTATTACCCCATCCTGCAGCTAAGTGATTTAAAGATCCACCGGTATCATACTCTGCATCATTCCAAATCCAGCCATATCCACATTCAAAATCATAGTCGTTACCAAGACCACTTGCATTTAATAAAGACCAAGTTTCACCACCATCTGATGAGATCCTTACATTAGCAGCATCCCAGCCATCAGTACAAGAACCAGCTACTGTAGCTCCCGCATCACTTTCTATAGTCCACATCATATCGGCTGTTAATGTTCCATTAGAAGGAACAGTAAAAGAAGGTGTATCCATAAATTGAACCCAGCTATCTAAATAGCCTCCTATTTCTTCATCTCCACACCAATAAGAATTACCATCTAATGACATAGAGACATCTGAACCACTAGCATGCCATGCTAAAGCATCAATATCCATAATAGAAATAGAATAATAATCATCTAGGTAATCATCTGCATCTCCATCTGTATCAGGCATATCACCCTTTAAGAAAAATCCAAAATTCATTGTTTCAC